>CALEBD010000280.1 GCA_937944945.1 uncultured Clostridium sp.
GGATATAAAAGCGGAGGATATGTTAATTGACCGCGCACAGCTACTTACATTAACAGCACCTGAAATGACAGTATTAATTGGTGGAATAATAATGTTATTTAAAACTCCTATATTACACATATTCACAGAAGAAAAAGAAGTAGTAAAATACGGTTCACAATTTATAATGTTTATCGTACCACTTTACTTTATATATGCAATGAACCAAATATTATCAGGTGTGCTTAGAGGTGCAGGAAAGACTTTTGTACCTATGATAATAGGTCTTGTATGTATGTGCGGATTTAGAGTAGGTTGGCTTGTTGTTATGATGGGAATTGTGAAAGATGTAAGAATAGTATATGCAAGTTATCCGCTAACATGGATACTTACTAATATAGCAATGAGTATTTACTACTATAAAAGCAGTTGGATAAAAAAGACTACTGTTGAAAGAGTTGAAATGGTTTAAAGAGATTAAAATAATATAAAAACCTATATTATTTAGGATGCTATATTTAGTATTAATAAAATTTTACTTAAATGGTAAAAAAAGTATTGACGCTGGAAAAATAATTTGTTATCATATTATATGAACACGTATAAATATAATGTTAACATTATATTTATAATTAAATACTTTAACTGAGAATAAAATTATGAAAATTTTACAATGCAAAGATGCATATTTGTTTGTGCATACTTTGCTATGCAAATTTTCATAATTTTTTTTTGCGTAAAAAAGGGGAGGAAAATTTAAATGAAACTAAAAAAATTAAAAAAGGTTTTAGCTCTGTCGCTTAGTGCACTTATATGCATGTCGGCAGTAGGATGCAGCAGTAGTAGTGCAGGGGAAGGTACTGAAAATAAAGATCAAATAGTATACGCTTGTACAAAAGATATTAGGGATATAAATCCACATCTTTATGGGGGAGAAATGTCAGCACAAAACATGGTATTTGAATCTTTAGTAAAAGAAACTGAAAAGGGGATAGAACCATGCTTAGCTGAAAGTTGGGAAATATCAGATGATGGAAAAGAATATACTTTCCACTTAAGAAAAGACGTTAAATTTACTGATGGGGAACCATTTAATGCAGAAGCAGTAAAATTAAACATGGATGCTATAGTATCTAATATAGAAAGACATTCTTGGTTAGACATGGTTAATGAAATTGAAGAAAATGTTGTTCTTGACGAATTTACATTCAAACTAGTATTAAAACATGCATACTATCCAACATTAACAGAATTAGCTTTAGTTCGTCCTTTTAGAATGATATCACCTAAATGTTTTATAGATGGTGAAACTAAAAACGGTGTAAGTGGATATGCAGGAACAGGTCCATATGTATTATCTGAGCATAAAGAAAATGAATATGCTATATTTGATACAAACGAAGATTATTGGGGAGAAAAACCAAAAGTAAAAGAAGTTAAATGGAGAGTTATGCCAGATGCTCAAACAATATTAATGGCACTTGAAAAAGGGGAAGTTGACTTATTATATGGAGCTGATGGTGACCAAATAGATATGGATTCATACAAAAAATTAGAATCTGAAGGAAAATATGTAACAGATATGAGTGAACCAGTAGCATCAAGAGCAATATTATTAAATGCTCATCAAGCTATAACAGGAGATAAAAATGTAAGACAAGCTTTACAATATGCTATAAATAAACAAGCTATAGTAGATGGTGTATTAAACGGTACAGAAGAAGTGGCTGACACATTAATGGCAAAAACAGTTCCTTACTGTGATATAGACTTAGAAGTTCGTTCTTATGATAAAGAAAAAGCTGGTGAATTATTAGATAAAGCTGGATGGAAAATGGGAGATGACGGATATAGATATAAAGACGGTAAAAAATTTGAAATAACTATATACTACAATTCAGATAACTCTCAAGAAGGAACAATCAGTGAGTATATGCAATCTGACTTAAAAGCAATAGGTGTAAAACTTAATATAGTTGGAGAAGAAAAACAATCATTCTTAGATAGACAAAAAAGTGGTGACTTCGATTTACAATACTCTTTATCTTGGGGTACGCCATATGACCCTCAATCTTACTTATCTTCTTGGAGAATACCAGCACATGGTGACTACCAAGCTCAAGTAGGTATGGAAAAGAAAGAATGGGTTGACCAAACTATAACTGACTTAATGATAGAACCAAGTGAAGAAAAACGTACAGAAATGTATAAAGAAGTACTTACTTATATACATGATGAAGCAGTTTATATACCAATAAGTTATTCAAGAACAAAAGCAGTTCATACAAAAGCTTTAAAAGGTGTAACATTTAACCCATCACAATATGAAATACCATTTGAAAAAATGTATTTTGAACAAGACTAAAAAACACAGTATTAAATGCTACGAAGAAGGGATTTTTATAATCCCTTCTATTTATTACTTAGAAAAATTAGATATATTATGGAAAGGGATAATATGAGAGATTACATATTAAAAAGATTGGCAACAGTAATACCTATCTTAATAGGAATTTCATTTTTATCGTTTGCTCTTATAAGTCTAAGTCCTAGTAATCCTGCTGAGGTTGCACTTCGTGTAAATGAAATCGTTCCAACAGAAGAAGCAGTAAGGGCTATGGAAGAACAATTGGGAACTAATAAACCTTATATAGAAAGGTATGTAACTTGGTTAACTGATAGTTTACAAGGGGATTTTGGCAATAGTTACGTTAATAATAAATCAGTTGCAACTTTAATAGGACAAGCTATTCCTAATACTATAAAATTAGCTCTTGTAGCATTATTAATTACAATAGTTTTTAGTGTGTTAGTAGGAATACTTTGTGCTGTATATGAAGGGTCATTTGGAGATAAATTAGCAAGAGCGTTAGTCTTTGTTGGAACAGCTATGCCAAGTTTCTGGGTAGGTCTTTTATTAATTTGGATTTTTTCAGTAAAACTGAATTTATTCCCAACTAGTGGTATGGAAAGACCTAGCTCTATAGTTCTTCCAGCGATAACCTTGGCACTTTCTTATATTTCAACTTATGTAAGACTTATAAGAAATAACATGGTACAAAATAAGCATGAAAACTATGTTTATTATGCTAGGATAAGAGGACTTAAAGAAACAACTATAATAAAACATATATTTAAAAACTCTTTACAATCATCTTTAACAGCTTTAGGTATGTCTATTCCTAAGCTTATAGCAGGGACAGTAATAGTAGAAAATATATTTGCATGGCCTGGAGTAGGGAGGGAATGCGTAGATGCAATATTCAATCGTGATTTTCCAGTAATACAAGCATATATACTTTTAATGGCAGTATTATTCGTAATATGTAACTTATTAGTAGATATTTTCTCTGTAGCTATTGACCCTAGAATGAGAAAGGAGTAAAGAGATGTCAGTATTAAAACGATTATTTTCAGATAAAATAGCAGTATTTTGTATGGTAGTGATAGCAGCAGTTGTTATAGTTGCTATAGGAGCTCCTGTTTTAGCTCCACACGACCCAGCAGAGATTGATGTAACAAATAAATTTGCAGCTATGTCTGCTGCATATCCTCTAGGAACAGACCAATTAGGAAGATGTATGTTGTCTAGAATGATGTATGGAGCGAGAACAACTATATTTGTATCATTATATACAATGGCAATTACTATATTTATCGGAAGTGTATTAGGTATTATATCAGGATTCTTTAGAGGTTGGGTAGATGAAGTTATAATGAGAATTTGTGACATAATGCTATCTTTTCCAAGTGAAGTTATGATTCTTTCTATAATAGGGGTTTTGGGAATAGGTATGAAAAACCTCGTTATAGCGACAATTATAGCAAAATGGGCATGGTATACACGAATGATAAGATCTATAGTTATACAATATAATGACAAAAACTATATAAGATTTTCAAAAGTTGCAGGGTATAGTACTTGGCATATTATAACAAAACACATATTACCAGCGACATTAGGTGAAATTGCAGTTCTTGCTACATTAGATATAGGTGGGATCATACTTAATATATCAGCTATGTCATTTTTGGGTCTTGGAGTCCAACCACCTACAGCTGAGTGGGGAATGATGCTAAATGAGGCGAAAACTGTACTTATGTTACATCCAAGTCAAATGATGATACCTGGTGTGGCTATATTAACAGTTGTAGCAGTATTTAATTTCTTTGGAGATTGTCTACAAGATGCATTCAATCCAAAACATTCAAGTTATAAGAAAAAGGCGGTGAATGAATAATGACTTTGTTAGAAGTGAAAGATTTGACTATAACTGATTCAAAAAATGGAGAAGTAGTTGTTGAGAAAAATAATTTTATATTAAAAAAGAATTCTTGTCTTGGAATAGTCGGAGAGAGTGGTAGCGGAAAATCCATGACGGTAAAGGCTATATTAGGTCTTACTAATCCTTGGCTTAAAATAACAGGGAGTACTTTATTTGATGGACAAGAGTTAGTTGGATTAAAAGGTAATACATTAAGAAAAATAAGAGG
>CALEBD010000281.1 GCA_937944945.1 uncultured Clostridium sp.
TGCTACAACAACCTCTGTTTTACGACCATAAGTTGTATATTCATTCATTTTATCTGGTATAGCAACTACTTTAGCATTATTTTTAAGATATGCATCTATAAATACATCACCTTTAACTGTAAATAATCCAGCATTATTAGATAATAAACTTTGTTCTCTTATAGAAACAAATTTAGCAGAAGATTCGTTATCAACATCTACTCCGCCTATTTGATCTTTATTTACATTAACTGAGTTATATATACGCACTGCATCTAAATAAAAAGCATTATTTTTAGGTACTATAATTTCAACTCTATAAGTTTTTGATTGTTCTCCCATAAATGTAACTACTGGTACTTGATAAGCTTCACCTGAATTATATTTTGTATTTATAGTTTTATTAAATACTCTAGTATCACCATCATAAACCCTAAATGTGAATTTTCCTGTAGCTCCACTAGTATATGAGTATAAATCTATTCCTTGTCCTTTAAATGTAAAGTCTGCTGTTACTGCTGTTGTTGATTTAGGTACATAGTGAATAGTTCCAGCACTATAAACTAATTGTGAATCACTTGTATCATAAGCAGAGTCATAACCTAAATTTCCATCCCCAGCTACTCCTGATATTATATCATTTATAACTTCATCTTTACCTGGTTTTAGAGGTGCAACTTTCCATCCTTCACCATAATGAATTAAAGTATTTCCATCTTCATCTGCAAAGTTGTCTTCATAATATATACTTGATGCTGGTACCATAGATACAGTTTTATCTACATTAACTTTATTATTATATAATTCATTAAATGTAAATACATCTATATCATCCATAAATTTAGTTAATTTATAAGTTATAGAATCTCCATTTCCATTTAATGTCATATTTCCAAAAGCTCCAGTTTTAACATTATTTGTAGCTCCATTTAATGTTATTGTTGCTTGCTTTTCAGCTTCTGTAAATGTATCTGTATAAGTTACTGGTTTACCAAAGTCAACTACATATGCTTTGTTAGCTGCACCATAAACATCTATTGTAACTTTAGTTGGTCTTGATTGTTTTTGACCATCTATAGCAAAGTTAGAACCTTCTTTAGTTATATTAGCTTTAACAACATAATATAATTCTTTAGTTCCAGCTGTACTAGATTTAAATTGAAGTTTTCCATCTACTATTGATGCAGTAAAATCACCATCATATGTTTTTGGGTTACCATCTTTATCAGTTAAAACTATTGTATAATCAGATACTTCATATCCAGTTACAGTTAATTTTTTAAAATTATCATTTTTTCTTACATCAACAGTTATAGTTGTTCCAACAGAAGTACTATCAGCATCATCTACTGTTTTAGGATGTAATCCTGCAACTGGTTTTGGGAAATCTTTACTTATTGCATTATATTTTGCTTCAACATTTGTATAAGCAGCACCATATCCATTACCTACATATTTTACTTCAAATGTTTTTGTAACTTTGTTTTCTCCTGCTTCAACATTTTTATATGTTACAGTTCTGTTTATTGCATCATATTCAGCATTTGCATCTGCTTGTATAGCTGCTAAAGCATCAGCAGTAAGTTCAAAACCTTCTGGTATTTTATCTACTATAGTACCACTTGCTAATGAATTTATTATAGTCGACAATTCTTTATATATAGATTTTATTTTTGTTGATGCATCACTATCTTCTTTTGTTATTCCATAGTATTTTGTAAAGTTAGCAGATTTAGATGTATCGGCAGTGAAGTTTGCATAATTGTAACCATAACCATTCCTATTATTCCATGAAGATATTGATGGGTTATAATAGGCTTGATCACTTAATAAACTTTGACAAATTTTAGATTCACTACTATCAGCACTAAAAGAAGTTAAAAATCCTATACCATAAAGACGATTTCCTTGTTTTAAGTTAGCAAATGCACTTGTAGCTTTTGTAAACGTAGTATTTTCACATACTAATCCATCTCCGCCAGACCCTGTTACTCCACCATTACTATAATAAGTAGGAACACCATCGGTTAAGAATATTACTATACTATCAGCATCACTTCTATCCCTGCTATCTGTAACTATTTTAGCCATTACAGCTCCACCTTCTGTGTTGGTAGCACCACTACCGCCATAAGGCGAATTATATTTTAATGCCTCTATAGCATTAGTAACTTGTTTAGCGCTATTAGAGTAATATTTCTGATTATTGTTTTTAGTTGCTCTGTAATTACTATAATTTCCTGAAGAGTCAAATATTGCTGCTGATGCATTTGTAGCAAATTGAACTACAGATATTCTAGCAGAAGAACCATCTTTTAGTACTTCACTAACAAAAGCTTTAGCCGCTGTTTTAGTAGCATCCATTTTAGATGTACCACGTTGTCCTTGTTGATCAGTCTCTCTCATACTAGCAGATGTATCTATAACCAAAGTAACATCAACAGGTCTAGCAGTACTAACTTTATCACCTGTTACACCTAATGATATATCAAATATTTGGTTACCAGCATTATCTTTTCCCTTATCAGTTGCTGTCTTTGTCAAAGCAATATCTTTTGGCGTACTATTTGAAGTCCCCCCATTAGCTGTCAACTGATTACCACCTTGTTCAGTAGAATCTTTTTCTTCATTCTGACCAGTTTGACCTTGATTACTATCATTTTTATTAGAGTTACCAAATAAACGATCAAAAAATCCAGAAAGCTTATTACCTAAGTCTAAACTAGCAACAGTTCCACTATTCCAGCTTGCAGCATATGCTGTACTTGCAGCTGCTGGCGACATTCCGACCAACAATACTACTGCCAAAAAAGTGGTGAATAATTTTGTCAATCGATCTTTCATTTAAAATCCCCCTTTATAAATTTTTTATAATGAATTTTAAAAATACATAACTGCCTACTATTCATAAATTCGATTAATTAAGACAAATCCCTTCTATATAAATCGAAATTTGTTTAGAAAAAACTTTTTTTGCTTAATAAATCTACTTATCCACTTTTGATGCCCCTAAATAATTTGATAATCATTTAAATATACTTGTGTATTTTTAAAATTATTATCACACTCTTTATTTTTCAGTATCTACCATTATGATTTTGCTGTTAGATTTTGAAAAATGCTTTGTACTTTGAGTCAATGTATCCCCTGATTTAACATTTTCAAATTTAACTCTGTATGTTATTCCGCCTAGATAAGCACCTGATTTATCTAAGTTTTTGTAATAAACGTACACTGTTCCTAAGTCTTTTCCTGAAATATTTTTTATTGTTACTTTTGAATCTGCTGTACTTACACTTACTTTGCTAGAATTCATAGACATATTTGTCTGTGCATATGTTGCTTCTGCGTATGTATAATTAGTACTAGAGCTATATTTCATTCCACTTGTTTCAAGAGCTAGGACAGATTTTCCTGAAGGAATATTTGTCAATTTGAATGTTGCTGTTTTTGATCCAGCTTTTAATTTTATTTCGCCATATTGTAGGTCTTTACCTGATGTATTTGTAACTACTATTGAAAGTACGTTACTTACACTTTTATCGCTACCATCTTCAACAAAACTTCCTGTATATTGACCTATGTTTTTTATTGTCATTCCTGTTGATGCTATTGTATAAGGTAGTGAGATTTTATTTGAGCTATTACTGTTGTTGTTTGTATTATTAGAACTATTGCCTTTATTATTACTACTATCTGTGTTATTTTTATTACTGCTATTGTTAGAATTTCCATTACTTGTGCTGTTATTATTGTCAGAATTTGAGCCTGTGTTGTTGTCTCCTCCTGAATTTGAATTGCCATTGTTGTCTGATTCTGAATTGCTGTTACCGTCTGTACCATTTCCTTCTTCAGAAGTAAATCCTGAAATTTTACTTACATCTGTTGTCGTATCATCTGTTACATTGTCGCCCGAATCGCCACTGGAGCTAGTACCATTTTTTCCATCTTCTGATGAATCTGTAGTTGTGGATGAGCTATTGCGAGCAAAATCAGCTATTTTACTACCTACGTCCATTCTCCACAAGACCAATCCTCCCAATAAAACTACTAATACTGCTATTAGAACTTTATCTTTCATATTTCCACCCCCACATTAAAATTATAATCCTTTTTAACAAAAATTTCTATTTACATTAGTGTTACTACTTAATAATACATATATTTTATTAATAAAGATAATAATTCTAATCCTAACTAATTATTTTTTATAGTACTTATTGTATCCTTGCTTTTTAAATATATCAAGTTTTTATGATAATTTTCTTCTATTTTTTTACATTTTATTAATTATAAGACAACCCTCTAAAAATTAGAGGGCTGCCACTTACTTCTCATCTTCTTCAAAAACTTTCTAATAGTACTCTCATAAAGTCCAAACTTTCTCATCAGCTTCGAATATCCATCCATGCCTAATCACATTATATTATCAACCTTTATGACACGATTTATCTTTTAATTATCATACCCACACACTCTATCTTTTAACAATCTCATGCTCCAGCATAAGCTCATTCACAACGTCGACAATCTCCTTCGCATCTTCAATAAATTCCCTAACTGTGTTGATGTGAATAGGCTTTTTTTCTGCATTTTCATGAAACATATCAAACTGGTGGGCGATGGAGTTTCGTCTTTCACAAAGTCGGTTCATCCTTTCTTTTAGTTTTGTTACTCTTTCCTTTCTGTCTATTTCATAGTTGTAGATTTTGTTTGCAATTTGGTACATATGCAGCCCAATCATATTCATCGCTTTTTCGATTGAATCGTAGGAAATCAGCGAAATTTTACTGTATTCATAGTTTATAAATTCAATAAACCATGAGTCGTCTTGCTCTCCTTTTAATACATCTAAAATCGTTCCAAGTTTTATATTTATATTTTTATAAGGTTTTGTCTCTTGCCATATTTCGTCATACATCTGCATTATGCCGAATTGAGTAATTTCATGAAAATAAAAGTCGAGAGAGCCACCTAAAAACACAATCTGTGAACGCAGGATATAATCTATTTTTTCCTTATCCTTACTATCCAATAAGTCAATAGTTTTAAACTCGATATCTTTTATACTGTCTTCAAAGTGCTTTTTAATTTCAGCTAAGTCGAATTTTATAACTTCAGGTTGTACTTTATCCCTTGTATTTGATTTTCTTTTAGATAAATCTAAATCGCGATGTTTATCCAATTTCATCATCTAACACCACCATCGTTTTTAAAACTAGGAACAGCACCATATCTTCCCATTATGTACCCCTTGGCTATGTTTTCATCAGCCCTAATATTTTTAATTTCGACAAGAGAATACAACTCCGTTGCCCTGTCTTTACCTAATTGTGCAAACCAAATCTGATCATTTCGAAATAAATTTAAGCTAAGCAAACTTATATCGTGGCTTGTGAAAATAAGCTGGGCAGAGTTGTTTGGAAGATGGGTATTAAATAAACTTATAATTTTATAAGCAATATTTCGGTGAAGGTTTAATTCGATTTCGTCTACAATCATCACCTTTCCATTTATAAAGCTCTCTACAATAGGTAAAACAAGGTCAAATAATTTGTTGATTCCCGTCGACTCCTCTTTATACAAATCAGTTTCAAACTCGTCGTAAACGAATTTTATTCTTATCCCTTTATCGTCTAAATTTTCTCCTGAACTTTCAATTTTAATATCCTTTATATCACTATCAAACTCGCGAAAAACAGAGATAATCAACTCTCTCATCTTCTCATTTTCCATCATAACCTTAATACAGTTTTTTCTTTCAGTCTTTACATCATTATTTTGTATGACAAGATATTCTTTAAAAAACAAAAATGCATTATTTATCTCAAAAATATCACTTTTATCACCAATGCACGACAACAATAGTTTATTATCTCCAATTTCATTTTCGATTATCTCTAACAATACCTTATTTTCTTCAAATTTTTCACCAAGACAGACTTCTCCTTCCTTTCTTTCAAAAACATTCATAGCATTTTTATCCTCAAAATAATATAAATATTCCTCATCCACCAAATTATCTTTTAACACAAATCCATAAGCATATCTAATATCATTTATTATATATTGCATATTAAACTCGCTTTTTTTGTCCTGAGCCATCTTGTGAGTAGGTTGTTTCAATACTTCACCAGGTCTATTTTCTCTACTTTTAATAATCAGATCTCTCATAAATCCAATACCTTTAAAAAGATTGCTCTTTCCTGCACCATTTGGTCCATAAATGACAGAAGTATGCAAAATCCTAAAATCATCAAATTTCTTTAAAAATTTTTCATTTTTGATATTATCCGTCGCAATAGCCGAAAAAGTGACCTTTTCCTTAATCGACTTAAAATTGCTACACGAAAACTCCAACAACATGACTTATGCCTCCTTATTCATAATCATCGTCAAACCCGTCATATTCAAAGTCTTCATCCTCATCATCATACCCATTTGGATATAACAAATCCTTCATATCATCGAGTTCCTCGCGCAACTCAATAAGCTCACTCTTAGAATATTGTCGAAGTTCATCCTCATATTGATTAAAATCCTCGATAAGCTCCTGAATAATTTCCTCCCTAGTCTCCCAAATTTCCTCTAACTCATCCTCAGAATAATCCGCCAGCTCGTCCTCATCTTGCTCGCAATATTCTACAAGATCCTGTATCATTTCTTCCTTAGTCATAACAATCCTTCCTTTCAATATCTTAAAATTAACTTTATGATTTCTATTTTTAAAATTCATAACTTCATATCTTGCTCATATTTTGCATAGGTTTCATATATTTATGCACGCGTTTTAAAATTTAAAATTCACTGCGTTCATAACGTCAACGACTTCGTCCGTTACTTAAAATTCACTGCGTTCATCCCAAAAAGTAAAAAAGACTAGAACCTCTATTCTAGCCTTTTTGATTTACTCCCAACCGTGCCATGGAGCAATTTCGTCTTTATATCTTTGTACTAATTCCTTACTTCCCACAATCATAGGTTCCAAATCCACTTGACAGCAATTATCCGTATAACTTATGACAACATCAGTAACTTCATACTCGTAAATATTAAACTCGCCGTATAGACTGTCGCTTATAAAATCCCCTTTGTGAGGGATTACATCACTCTCGATTGTTTTGACAATATTCGCAAATTCATCTATTTCTTTGCTTCTTTCGTTTACTAATATTCCTTGTGATAATGTTATTTTCATGGAATGCCTCCTTGTTCGTTTTCAGACTACATTCTACAATTCTACATGAATGGAGTTTTTTCCTTTTTTTTATGGTATTTTTTTAATTATGGGAAATTATATACCTTTTTTGTGTTCTACTTTTACTACACTTAATTTTCCATTTGGCATGGCATTTTAGTTTTTATTTATTTTACAATGTACTTCCATCTTCAAGTATAACAGTCACAGCAGGATAAATCTTCTCTCCACAATATTGACACTTTCCTGAATATCGTGAAACAGCACAAGTATTTCCACAAACTGGACAATCTTCATAGCTATATGTGCTACCCAACATTCTTCTTACATTACACCCTCCACATCTATTAAAACCTTCTTCAAAATCTTCTTTATCTACATAATGCCCAGAACGACCCATACCTCCACACCAAACTTTATTGCTATTCTTTTCATAAGATGATTTGTTACTACTTCTATTTGAATTACTATGACTAGACACCTGTTGTTTTTGCTCCGCCTGTTTCTTAGCTTGTTCTTCTACTTCTTTTTTTTCTTTATAAGTCTTCAAAAGCTCATTACATCTATCCAGCTGTTCATTAAGACTATCACTTCTTTTACATTCTTCTATAGTATCTTCAAGATCCTTTTGCGCACTCTTATACTTACCATCATTGATTTACTCTTCAAAAGAATCAATCGAATCATCTATATTTTTCAATACTGTTTTTTTATACTCATTAGCCTTATCTTTAACTACATCAGTTTCAGTTTTTATCTCATTAATCTTATCTATTTTTTCTATCTGAAAGAAATATGCTCCATGTTCTTCCGAATCTTCAGCTTCTACTAATAAATTCAGCTGCTTTATTAAATTTTTAGCCTCTGTATCATCTTTTTTAGACTCCAATGCCAATTTAAAATAATCAATAGCTTTGTCATATTCCTCCTCTATAACATTTGATTTTCCTTTTGACATAGCATCTTTATATTCTTGACTTATACCCTCCGACTGTTCACTTATTTCTGCTTTGTTACAACCTACAACCATTATTCCTAGAATAAGTGCCATTAAAATAATTAATCTTTTCTTCATTTGTTTTACTCCCCTGTATATTTATTTAATAAAATTATAATCTGTTTTTTGACTAATCTCAATATTTTGTCTGAGTGAGATCTAAAATGCTACATAATATGGCATTTATATCAATTAAAATGTATTTATATTTAGGCATATTATGTTAAAACAAAAAAGATAAGTAAAAGAAAAGTCCTAGACAAACAGTCTCGAACTTGTTTTGTGTTATATTATTATTTACTTAAACTTAATTTAAATCTTGATACAAAACTTGTACACCATCTTTGAATATAATTTATAAAATAAGATGACCCTAAAGATAATATAACTAACCAAACTAAAATGATTACTGATATTCTAGGTTTAAATA
>CALEBD010000282.1 GCA_937944945.1 uncultured Clostridium sp.
TAGGACTAGAAATCAAAGAAAATATTTTATTTGGGAATTTATCTTCTATAAAGAAGGCATCTTTTCCCGTAATTGGCTCAATTGGTGGAGTAATAGTTCCTGCTATAATATTTATACTATTTAATCACAATACAAATTATTTAAACGGATTTTGTATACCAATTTCAACTGACATAGCTTTTGCTGTCGGTATATTTTACATATTTAAAAATCACATAAACCCTCAGGCTAGATTATTTTTACTTACATTAGCAGTAGTTGATGATCTTATATCAATAGTAGTAATAGCTGTTTTCTTTACACAAAATATCAACACAACCTACTTATTTATAGCTATACTTGTCATGCTTTTATTAATTATTGCAAATAAGGTATTTCATATCGAAAATATACCTTATTATATATTCAGCGGGCTTATACTATGGTATTTGATTAATTGTAGCAATGTCCATCCAACCATAAGCGGTATATTACTTGCTATATGTGTACCTGCTAAGCCTTATAAAAATAAAAAGAGCGTATTAGAAATACTACAAGAAAATCTCTCTCCTTTTACTAACTTTATAGTTATACCTCTTTTTGCCTTTGTAAATAGCGGAGTATCTTTAGACATAACTACTAATTTAAATAATAGCCAAAGGTTGTACTACGGAATATTATTTGGACTTTCTATAGGAAAACCACTCGGTATAACTTTATTTACATATGTATTTTCAAAATTAAAATTAGTAAATAAACCTAAGGGCTTAGATTTTTATTCAATATTTTTAGTTTCATTAATAGCTGGAATAGGATTTACAATGTCGATATTTATGTGTGAGCTGACTTTCTCATATGATTTTGAGCTTATAAACCTCTGTAAATTCGCAATACTCAGTGCTTGTTTGTTTTCTGTTGTTTTGACTTCTATTTTTATATTTATAAAGGAGTTTTTCGGCTCTAAAAAACATAGCTTAAAACTTGTTCAAAAATAAATAAATCTTTATTTGGAATTTAATTAAACTATATTTACCTTGTATGTAAGATAAATATAATTTCTTATTTGTTGTAAATAAAAGTCTGGATATAAATAATTATATCTAGGCTTTTATTTTTCTAATTTTATGAATATACAAATTTATTTTTATGCAAAATATGGAATTATTTTGCTATTTTTCGTATAATATACCTGTCAAACAAAAAAGGGGGAAGATGATATGCCACTTAAAATACCAAAAGAGTTACCAGCATATTCAGTATTATCAAACGAAAATATTTTCGTTATGGACATAGAAAGATCTATGCAACAGGATATAAGACCATTAAAAATAGCAATCCTAAATTTAATGCCTCTTAAAATCCAAACAGAAAACCAATTACTTAGATATTTATCTAATTCACCTATACAAGTAGAAATCACTTTGATTAATGTAAAAAGCCATGAGTGTAAAAATACTTCAAACGAGCATTTAGATAAATTCTATACTTATTTTGAAAATATTAAAGATGAAAAATTCGACGGTTTAATAATAACAGGGGCACCAGTTGAACTTTTAGAATTTGAAAAGGTCGATTATTGGGACGAATTAGTTCAAATTATGGAGTGGAGCAAGAAAAATGTATTCTCAACTATACATATCTGCTGGGCTGCACAAGCTGCATTATACCACTACTATAATATCCCAAAATACGAATTAAAAGATAAATTATCTGGTGTATTTGCACATACTGTAAATAATCCAGATGCAACTTTGACAAGAGGTCTAAACGATATGTTCTACGCACCTCACTCTAGACATACAGAAGTCAAAAAAGAAGATGTCTTAAAAATTGATGAGCTAGAAATATTAGCTGAATCAGAAAAAGCAGGCCCATTTATAATGTCTACAAAAGATGGAAGAAGAATATTTGTAACAGGCCATTTAGAATATGATACAGATACATTAAAACAAGAATATATAAGAGATTACAATAAAGGTATGAATCCTCTTATACCAGAAAATTATTACCCTAATGGCGATATAAAAAGCGAACCGATAAATACATGGAGATCAAACGCCAATTTATTTTATGGAAATTGGTTGAATTATCAAGTTTATCAAAATACACCATATGATATTGATAAGATTGGCGAGAAGATGAGCTTGCGTAGAAATTCGTATGAAGCTGATGAATAGTGGTGTGGAAGTGGAGATGTTTTCTTCACTTCTTTTTTTGACTTAATTTTTATTTATGGATTTTGTTATGATTTTTTATCTCTGTTGACATTTGCGAGGAAATATGATAGTTTTTTGTGAAAATTTTGTTTATTTATGAGGATTATCTGCTATGAATAAATTATTACATAACAATACACTTTTTACACTCACACTACTTGGCATCGCGACCGCACTTGCCTTTCTTTTTTTCTCATTCGTTTCTTAAAATACTGCAAACATCGCATTACTTTATATTATTGCCCAAATCTTGATTGCACGATATACGAACGGATACCTGCACGGGCTCTTTTCTTCTGTTTTCTCCGTAATCTGTATCAATTTCTTCTTTACCTATCCGTTTTTCCGACTGAATTTCACATTGAGCGGCTATCCGGTCACATTTATCGGAATGTTGATCATTACATTGCTCACCACAGCAACCAC
>CALEBD010000283.1 GCA_937944945.1 uncultured Clostridium sp.
TTGAGTATGTATACCAGTTATGTTTAATTTCAAAGCGTAAGTCTTTTTTACTACTCCAACCTATAATATTAGAAACTGTCAAGAATTTATTACAGTCTTCAGTCATTGCTTGAATAAATTTAGGACCTATAGGAACATTTAAACCTGTAATTTCCTCAACAGCGTTTTTATCATACCAGTCTTTAGATTTTACTAATACTTTATCATTTTCCTTTAATTGATTTCAGTATTCTTGATTAGAATGCAATTTTTTCATCATAATAATCAATATTATGCTCAGAATTGATTTCTACTTTTTCACTACCGACGTAGACAACAAATGTAGTTCCTTCTTCTATAGCTTTATTATAAATTTTAGAAAGTTCCTTTTTATTCTTAATACTACAGATATGATTATCTTCAGTATCATAGACTTCGTAGTCTATAGAAAATACTCCAAAGAGATCGCTTCCTATAAAACTCCCAAGAAATTCTTCAGCTTCATAGAAAACAGTTTCTGCAGAACTTTCTTCCTCATCAGTTTCTGCAAGAGCGGCTCGCATTGTTTCCGTATTATGTTCCTTTCGAGATATGTGAACAATACACTTATCTAATTCAGGGAATTTCACCGTTACAATATAAAACTCCTCCTTTTCTTCTTCATTAATATTTTTAAAGAACTTCTGTTCTATTTCAAAATCTGCAGGGTTTTCGATAAGAGGATTTTCATCATCGTGTATCCAAGTAAGTCCTTGTTCAGAATGAAGTTTGTTAATTACTGCCGTTACCTGTTCCTGAGTTTTACAGTGAATTACGTCAAAATACTGTACTATCATAGTTGTTTTAAAATAATTTACATTTTATTTATTCTTTGGTTTCGATATCTATCTACTTACAACACCACCACGTGAAGGTAGAATAAAGGTGTCATAGGAGAGCATATGCTCTCCATAGCACTTAGTCTTGCATTTCAATAAGTTCATCTACTTTCTTCTCAACGCGATCAATACCAGTAATTTCGCGAATCGATTCAGCAAATTTAACTTCAGGAGTTTCAGTCATATCTTTCTTCTGAGCAAGACCTACTTGACGCAGATAAGATTCAACTGCTACTTTGATATACTGAGGTAATACAACCTTAGTATCATCCATAAAGATCATATCACTCTTTACAGATTCTACAATCTCAGCCATGAATGCAGGCGCAATATTCGAATCTCGAATCTGCTTACATACTGCAGAGAAATCTCCCTGAAGAGTATAATCTCCTACAAAAGAACGCTCAATGAACTCTTTAGCAGTAGCTTCATCTAAAGCACCTAAAGAGATAACTTTGCCGATACGCTTACCACGCAGGAAAGTAGGCTCAATAAGTTCAAGATGATTAGTAGTAAACAGAGTAATTACATTCATACCCTTAGTATCACCACCATCAAGAGTATTAAGAATATCCTGCATAGCAGCATCTCGTTTACCACGAGTTACCTGATCGATATCCTCAACAAAGATAACAACTCCATGCCCAGTTCCGTCGATTACTTTACAAAGACGAATAGTCTCAGCAAGTAATGTAGGATCTTTCAGATATACACTTACCCAATTATTCTGAATAGCTTCCTGAATAAGCTTAAAAGCCAAAAGGGTCTTACCCGTCCCATAAGGGCCTTCAAATAACGCGCCATACTTCAGAGGAATTCCTCGTTCAGTACATTTTTCAGGATACTTGATACGAGATTTAAGAGGACGTAATCCGAGAGCAGTATCTTCAGAAAGAACCATCATTTCACGGTCAATATTTGACAGATCCATGATAAGAGGATTGTTAAGATCAGAGATCTCTAATGCCTGACTCTTATAAATAGAATCAGTTGCAAGAAGTTCTTTTGTCCGATCGATAATGTCATCCATCAGAGTTGTAAATCTGAACTGACACTTACCTTTGATATAGAGATGGTGATCGTTACCATTGTAAGAGATAGAAATAACACTTCCTTCTCCTAAATCCGCAAGTTCAATATCTCCATACGGAACTTTAACACGACGTCCATCAGCAAGGATAACTTCAATCGTATTAACAGTATCATCACCTCCTGAAGGGTTATCGTTTTTAGCTGCTGATACAATTCCAAAAACTTCTTGGATTGCACGATTCAGCTGATAAACTCCATCATTCATAAAACACAAGATCTTATGATTGAATGTACCCATACGCTTCGACTGCTTAATCTCGTTTTCAACAAAATTTAAAGCATCTGAATAACGCATGCGAGGATCAGACATTACCTGAATAAATTTCTCTTTTTGCTCCTGCTCATACTTAGAAACAGTACTTCGCATTACGCTTTTAACTCCTACAGGATTTCCCATTTTTAATTTTATTTATATTTTTTATTACAGTTTGACAATATTCTTTAGTTGTAGTTAAACAACCAAATGTAACAAAATGTTCTTCTTTTGTTATAGTAAGAGATTTTTCCTCAATTTTTTCCTTAGTAAAAGGACTATCATATAATCTTTTTAATAAAGAATATTTTACAGCAGTGTTCTTACAGAAAATTGTATCTTTTTCTTCAATGTAGATTACAGGATATCCTTCAACTTCTCCTACAATATGTTCTTTAAGATCCATATTTTTATTAGAAGTCTACATAATAATCGACTAAATCATCCATAAAGTAGGATGCAGGACGATTGGTTATTTCTGCCAATATTTCATACTGTTCAGGAGTATAGTCAGTTACTCCTAAGATTTGTCTAGCTTGTTCAGGAGTGATGTCTAAGCTAGTAGATTTAGTGTGATTTTCGAAAATTATAAGTTTATAATGCATAGTGTGTAAAAAATTAAACGTCCGTATCTTGAATGACAAGAGTTTATCATTGCTTTTTATCTCCATATCTTAAATATGTGTAAACTACTAAAAATATAACGATAATAGTTAGACATAGAAATGAAGATATGAATACTATATTTGTTAATGAAAATTCAAATAATATACTAATAATATAACTGATGTAACTTACAAAGACATAATATATTATCAGTCTATGATAGATACAAAACTTAAATGTTAGTGAGAGTATAAGTAATCCAATTGCAATTAAAAGATCAGTAATTGAACTGACCAACCCAATCAACAAAGAACTAACTACAAAATATTCAGCTAGTAATAATATTAAAATTTTAACTGCAAGAAGTACAGGAGCTAACCTAATAAAAATTATGCTAAGTTTTCTTAACATTATAATATGATGTTAAGTAATAAAATTACTACAAATAACATAACAAAATATGTAATTAGAGTAAATATCCTCGATAAACATCCATATTTCGTGCAAATGTCATATGATGTCAACTTATCCATATTCTATAATCTATTTTATGAAAATATGTCTTAGGAAAAATTGCACCATATTCAAAGTCATTAGTAATCAGTTTAAACTCTGGATTCGAAAGTAGTGACGCTTTTGAATGAGATCCTGAACGATCCCATAACAGAAATCGAGAATGACCAACAACAATACAATCTTTATTTAATCTAGAATGCTTATATGTTCCAACAACAGTACAAATTCTATTGTTAATTTCTTTAAAAAACAAATCTTGAGTATTTATTTGAACAAGGTTCATTATTAATTTTCGATAATAGTAACTATTATACCATTTTTAATGATTGCAGAAAATCCAGGATGCTTATCTAAAGGAATTTTTCCATCACCCAAAGTTTTAGCCAATTTTTTAAACGTATCTGTTAGAATTTCAGATTGAATGTCTTCAATTTTTTGGCCTTGAACTCTTTCTAAATAACGCAATACCGCATGTTCTGAAACAATTAATTCCTCATTAATAGTTAATGATTCTATTAAATCTTTAACTTTACTAATGTTCTTTTGAATTGCGTTGAGTTCGATATTCTTTTCCCTAATAATAGATTTACAAGTAGCTAAATCAGATTCTAATCTAGCAAGTTGACTTTCTAATCCTTTTAATGTATGCGAATTATTCATAAATACTTTTTAATTAGTGGAGCTGACGCGAATCGAACGCGTGTCTCCTAATTCTCCTAATATCAACTTATTACGTGTGTTAGTTTTGTTTTAATTGGAACTACCCAATAGGGGTACCCAAAGGTGACCCATCCACCAGCTCATTTTTAAGGAACGAAGCCAAACCTTGAAAGGAAGTGTTGTTCTCGCCAGTTTAAGAGTGACGAACCTCCCATTGATTTACGCAGCCATTAAAGCTACTCCTTCAATGTCGCCAAACAGCGCCGTCTCAACCTTGTTGATAATGCGCGAAAAAATGTTATTTGCGTTTATTGTTTGAATCTGTTTTACGAGTATGAATCAAACTCGACACGATTGATATTACTTGACATTAGGATCAAATACCTAGCAGCCCCGAGTAGGGAGGAATTAACCATCACCTCCCTAGTAGGATTCTTTTTTAAACTTGTGGAACTCCAAGCTTGTAGTCTAGAGTATCCCTACTCTAATTATAACGGAGATTAGTGTGAAAACACTAACCGCGGCTATTATTTCACGATGGAAACTACATAGCATGTTCTTTATTTCTGCGGAACCTAACATGAAAAAACCGACCGAATCGCCCCGTATTCTCGATAGGCTCAAGATCCTTGTTTAATGTCCTAGGAAAGACGATAGGGATACTTCAGATACGCGTGAAGTTACCTGAACATCGCGGAGGACTATTCTTTATAGGGCTTCAATAGTCAACTTACCAAACTTTTTAGATTAGTTTTAACTCCCTCAGTCTTAAGTATCACTGAGTTACATACCCTTACATATAGTCGAAGGAAAACTACCCATTTTCTATACCGCAGGAGTCAGCAGGTATATAAAGAAATAGTCATAGGACTAAATCCTAACAGAGGCAAAAGTAAAAACAATGACCATGACGAAATACTTCTCAAAGCTAAAAACAAAGTCAATTATATTTATATTTGAAGTATTTCACAAGTTTGTACAATACTAATAAATGCTTAGCATACATGTGCTTTACTAGAGCAAGTGTTTGTCTATATTTGTATTATCCGCAACACGCGTATAACACACAAATATATCTTGTAGGATTTAGTCCTATGTAAAAGATAGAGTATACTGATGAAAATACAGTATAGCATCTATCTACCTATTAGAGAGAACTTAAGAAATCATAAGTATCTTTCAGTTCATTCGGAATTATAATCCGAAGTTTACCAATTTTACTTATTTCCTCGTTTTTCCAGGTTGTAAACTGCTTATTCAAGAGTTCTATCTCGTTTGAATATTGTTTGAATTTAACTGCAGTTTCAGTATCAAGTTTTGCAGTTTCTTCTGCAACACGTTGATCAATAGAACCCTTAATAGCGTTGAGGCTTGCTTCAACAGCACGATGCTGTTTTTGTAACTCAAAGTAGAGTTCTTCAACTTCCTCTTGTTTTACAGATGCAACATGACGATAAACTTTATCATCTTCTACTAACGCAGGATTTGATATTGCATCAAACAGTTTTTCACGTGCTTCATGAATGGCTCCACGAGGATGGATCTGCTTACCAATAATAGCTGCTTCCGCACCAAGAGTGTAATAACGATTACGCTCTTTGATGTCTAACTCTCCTAAGATATCTTCAAAAGAAGGATACTTAGGATTAGTAGGATATTCAGGAAGAGTAATATTTTCCTGCTCGCACCAATCCTTAAAAGAAAGCTCTTTTACAGCACGATGCTCAGCTTCTTTTGCCTTGATTGCCTCTCGCATATATGCAATAAATGCGTTAATTTCAGCAATTTTTCTGATTTCTTCCTTTAAAGAAAGTACTTCTGCGGAATTTAATCCTTGCGAGAGAGTGATGCGGTTGTCTGCACTTAATGTTTCTACAGTCGTAGTAATAAACCGAATATTATCAAGACGGCTATGAGCAGATGCAACATATTCTTTACCTATATTGCAGAGATGATTTGCAGAAGTAGCAGTAATACCATCTGCTGCAAAAAAGACTTTATTCTTTTCAGTCATATGTTTAGTATTTTTCTATTTGTTTGTATAAAAGATATATAATAATTGCAATAAGAATCATAATATATCCAACACCTAACCAAATAGACGCTTTAAACATTATATATCCTATTAAAACAATTATTAAAAGAAAGAGTAGCAATACAATTGCTAATAGTACTAAAATGTTGAGGGCTCTCATATTAAAGATCTTTATAATCGCAATACTTAATCTTTGTAATAATTCTCTTACCTCTGCGATTTAATAGACCACAAGGTGCTTTAAGTACAAGACCCTCAGCAATATAGTCTTTATTTTCTGCAATTAAAGACTTGAAACCTGCTTTTACAAAATCCTCAGCTTCTTTAATAGTCATATAACCTACTAAAGGAACAATTTTAAGATTAAGCTTTTTAGCAATATCTTCACATGCTTCTCGAGTTAACCAAAGAGATTCACCTGTAGATGTAAGAATTCTTACATCAAATAAAATGAAATCACAATGATCTTTAATATAGTTTCCACCTTTTTGAATCTTTAGACCATAGCCTTCTCCAAAGATTTCTACTTTTTCAGGATAAACAATTTCTCCTGTTTCTGTTTGTACTTCGAAAGCTTTATATAAAGAATCAAACTGGAACAATTCCTCCATTCGCTTATGTAAGTGAGTTGGGATACTTGCGTTTTCAGTTTTCCCACGAATTTCAATCATTCTGAAACCTGGATGAAAACAACAAGACATATTAGTTCCATCAATCTTTTCAGTAGCTTCCCATTTGAGATCTTTAAGAACTTCAAACTCAGGCTCCGAATATTCCCCAAGAATTATCGGTTTCTTAGGTTTTGTCATATCTCTTTTATAGAGAGTGTTGATTTTTTGATAATAGGCTCCCATTTATTTCTCTTTAATAAATTCTATATTCCGAATGCATATTCCTCTAATTGTCGCTATATTGTGAGAAAAGTTTCCAGAGGTTGTTTTAGTACAAATGTTGTGCATATTCTTAAAACAGTCATAAAGTTCTTGATTCTCGCGTACTTTATTCATATCAGTATATACTAACTTACAAAGTACATCGATCTCAGAATAACTATTAGTGATATTTATTTTATTGCATTCATTTAAAATATTTAAAAAATAGTCGTTTGTATTCATTTAAGTAATAATTAACATTAATTGTACTGCCAGAGGGACTTGAACCCCCAACCTTGATGGTATAAGCATCCTGCGCTAACCATTGCGCCATGGCAGTATAAAAAATAAAAGTTAAGGCGTGCTGACATGGGCTATTATTCAGCTCTTATTGTCTGGGCCATGCTCTCTATACTACTATACACCAGTAGACTAACCTTCCTCCTTAACTCTACCTATTCCCACACCTTCCAATGGGTAAACAATAACAGCCTGTACGCCTACAGGAGAATCTACACTTTACGATCATGTAGTTTAATTCAGGTTCGTGGGTATGAGCCACTCTATCTGGTACTATTTAATCAACAAAATTCAACACTTGTGGAATCAAGTTTTAGGTACGAGATCTGCGCATAATAAAACCATACAAAAGTATTATTAGAGGCTTCGTTTTTCCTAATGAATTCGTTTGAAAATAGGTAAAAATAGAGCCTACACCTTCGATCAGGGAGATGTAGGCAATGTTTATCGTCCTTTTAGAACTTCATAGTTTTAGTATGGGTTCCTTCTCTTACATATGGTTTTTCCATACGCTCGGTAGAGAAAACTGTAATGTTCTATTACAGGGACTACACCTTTGGTGAAGCAGGTAGGATTTTCTGCCTAACGGCGATAAGTACGGGGAAAGTATGCTGCATTATGGCGAACCTTTCGGAACACGCGTACATAGACAGTTTTACCTTCATTATCCTTCACAGGATTTCCCTCCTCATCGAGAAGAACTTCTTTGAAAGCCATCGTAATAGCCTTCATGTTCATTTTTGCCATTGTTTTTCTTTTTATTTAATAAATAGTACCTTTTACTCTAATTCCTTTTCAATTAAGTAATCGAAAACTTGTTCTAATTGTTCTTTAGTTAAGTCATTACACCGACTTACTTCAATTCCAAGAATAGAAGTAAGAGTTATATCTCTATTGCTGTCAAGTGCATCAAGAACATAATAATACATTCTTTCATTTACAACCGCACCACTTGCGAGTTGTTTACCTCTAAACTTTAACATATTCTTAAACATATTTGTTAAATTAGAACAGAAGAGAGGAATCGAACCTCTATTTTAACCTTATCGGTGTTACGTTCTACCATTGAACTACTTCTGTTTGTTGGGAGGATTGCCGTAGGCTCCTCCCTAGCCTTAAAGAACTTAATTCGACATCTTATCTACAAGATCCGATACCATCTTAAGTCCCATCGCATCCATGGCAGTGCCACCACTATTAGCGTTACCGCCTGCCATAACTACACGAGGAAGCTCAAGTTTTGACAAAGCTTCAGCTACACCGATCTTTGTTTGCATCTCGATAGTAGCTTTTTCCTTCGGGCTCAAGCCTGCACGTA
The DNA here is from genome assembly GCA_937944945.1 of uncultured Clostridium sp. Classification (GTDB taxonomy): domain Bacteria; phylum Bacillota; class Clostridia; order Peptostreptococcales; family Peptostreptococcaceae; genus Intestinibacter. The sequence continues at coordinate 8,510 of CALEBD010000283.1, forward strand.
CTAATGCTGCTTGACGGAATGCTTCTGCATCACCTTCAGCTTTCACTTTCTTTGCATTCTCCATTGCTTCCTTAGCAGCAAGAGCAGCTACTTCGTAAGCTTGTTGAGCCTTAGTAACTTCAACAGCCTTCACTTTTTCCTGCTCCCACTTTGCAGTCATTGCAGCGGCTTTTCCAAGTTCCTCTGCTTTGATTGCATCCTGCTGAGCTGCAGCTGCTTGAGCTTTTGCAGTCTGGATGTCCATGTTTGCTTTCTGCTGTTGTGCAATCTGCTTCTTAACCGTTTCAGAGTAGTCAATCTTAGAGACTGCTACCTGACCGATCTCCAATCCATAGTAAGCAAACGGCGAAGATTCGCTACGCTTATAACCTCCTGCAGAGAGAGAGTCGGGGATAAGAGTTGCAATATTGACAATTTTCTTGTCTCCTGTAATTGCATCCATAATCTCAACACGCTTTACAGCAGTTTTGTAGACGCCATTATTGAGCTGATCAGTGATATACTCAATAAGATCATTCTTCTTTTCAGCGTAAGATTCGAATGCCGACATAAGAGGACCTGACGCATAAATAACTTTTGTTACAGTAGGCCGAACGAGGTCGTTAATAAGCCTATCCATACCATTGTAATCCGTCTGGATACGAGACAGATACTTCGGATCAGTAGGTAATTTAACTCGGAGTGAGCCATATACCATACCATCCGATGCATCGTTAAAGATAACGGGGATGGGACTTCCCATCTGGTTACCTGAATCGTTATCCGATCCGAACCAGAGCTGCTGGGTCTTGTAATAAGTCGTCGTCTTACCCCACCACTGCCAGTGGAAGCCAGGCGTCGTCCAATACTCCATGTTACCCGTAAAGGGGTACTGGTTGACCACAATAGTTTCGTTCTTCACATCCTCTCCAATCTTACCGAGAGACACAACGCAGAAAACTGCGAACACTGCCACGAAGACAGCAATAATCTTTTTTAAATTCATATGATTTTATAAAAGTGATTAATGTTTCCTTTTGTTTTTAAAACAATCTATTAATAATATCAATAAACAGATTGCAAGAATTGTAAATAGAGGTGCCATATATTTTTACCTCTTAATGAAATAATAGAAGGGTATGATAGCCTTCCATGTTATCTTACGATTAGTTATTTTCCATACATCTAACAGTTGAAAAACAACTGCAGTATAATAGAAAATAAACAAGAATCCTAAGAGAATGATTGCAAATCTAAAGAACCACATAGTTTAATCGTTATCCTGGAATGCTAGCAATACTAGAATTATTATTAATGCTATTTCCATTAGGTTGATAAATTTTGATTGTTTGAGGTCGTACATCGATAATTAGTGTATCACGACGATGTTTAAAATTACTATTAATTACTTTTTCTAAAGAATCTACTTTATACTCAAGATAGTTAATCTCTTTTGTAAACTTATCTGTCCAACTTTGAGTAATTTTACCTTGTACTCCAAAGAAAGCAAAATTTACTATAAAGACAAAACCTATTATAATAAATATTGCAAGTGTTCGTAGACTTTTGTTTTCCATAAATTAATACTGACAAGGACATTCAGGAGAATGAAGTAAAAACTTTTCTCCATAATTTGTAATATACTTATGTCCATGATACATGAATTCATAGTATTCACAAACAAAAGCGCCACTTTCTTTGTAGACTTTAAAAGAAGTTGCAGTGATTTTTGTAGGTTTCTTTTCTTGAGAATTGTTGTGGTCTACTTCACAACAAGATACTGCAAATACACATAATGCAAGTACAATAAGTAACTTTTTCATATTTTTGTTGTAATTATTTTTAAAGTAAAAGAGATAGACTGTACGTTCGGATCATCTAAAATGTGACCTCACAATGGTTACAACCCTACAGCTAGGTACTGTCGCCATATATTCTTTCGAATCTTCAGACTTTGCCTCTATTATTTTCTAGAACCTATAATACCGACCAAAGTATTATAGGTAAAATGATTAAATATACCAGTTGGATAAATTCCAATTACGAGTTTATTGCACCAACTCTTTTCAACCTATTATCATCCGTGTGCAACCTTAGATACTTCAGTACAGGTATATTTAATCAATAAGAGCAGATATTCATTTGGCTATCAATCATATGACCTCTCATATGCAATTGACTGCTACATCAAACATTCGTAGTTACAGCTACTAATAGTTTCTATTTTCCCAAACATCATTTAATCTGTACATTGCTTGACGTCTGTTTGCTCTTATAAACTACTAAGTGTAAGTTTCCTTGCGACAACTTAATCTTTTCGTTTTTCATTGTGACTATGATAGGCTCCGCCCCTACTCTACTGACCTTCTGTGGCCAGTCGTTTACTGCATTCGTCTCTTAGTCAACCACCTTAACATAGTAAATACTATTACGACCTTCATCAACTACGACCTTCATCAACTCCAGGTTAGATCAGAAGGATTTAAAAAGTTAGAGGTACTTACGTATGCAACTTCCCTCCGCCCGATACTAGGATCTCTTATGATCTGCTAGCCGTTGCAGCCTCTGCCAAGGCATCTCTGTTTCACACAATAAATTGGCAGATCTATCGTGTTTATCAGATCGTTCAACATATCTAAGTTATATATGTGACTTTAAAAACTAGAGTTTACGACACTCTAGAAACGATTCACTTTAAGCAATCTAAAACTTATTCATCTGGGTTTATGGAAACTATGCCCACCAGAAGTAAAATACAGACTATTTCCTGGATTGTGCGCCACTCTCGCGATATCCTTGTCTTTAATTCCCACTCAATTGCGGTTTAATCCTATTACTTAAATTATGTTAACCCTCTTAAGTCCGTAGGCTATTTTTCTTGAGCTTCAATAGCATTATCATCAATGAACTCATCTACTAAAGATTGCCCAATATCATTCGTCTCAATATCTTCCATACTTAAGCGTATTTAGTACAAGATATAATTGTTATTTTACTTAGAGAATAATTTTGTGCTTTTTGTATTGCTTCCTCATCAGAAGTTGCAATGACAAAAGCAAAACTTTGAACTGGTAAATTATCCTCGTTATAAAAATAATATTCTACACAATATTTACTCCCTACCATTTTTAGTTGTAATTACCACAACACCATTAGCGCCTCGAGCACCGTATATAGCCGTAGCAGATGCATCTTTCAAGACGTCAATAGTCTCAATTTCAGCAGGATCAAGAGTGGACATACCATCTTCGCTAGGAAAACCATCGATGATATAAAGAGGTTCATTACTCTGAGTAATAGAAATACCACCAC
>CALEBD010000284.1 GCA_937944945.1 uncultured Clostridium sp.
TTCTATTCTAGCGTCTATATTTAACATATCTACCATTGGTATAGCAGAGTTTCTAGCTGTATTTTCAACATACATATCTGTTATTTTATCTTTTATAGGAGCTATAGCTTCTGTTATAGTTTTGTAATCTCCTATTAGAGTATATTCTCCATTGTTTCCGAAAACTTTGAAGTTCTCATTTTTTTCTATTTCAGCAGTAGTAGAAACATAAATTTTAACTGGTGTTTGTTTTTCTGCGTCTTTTATATATTTTGCAATTGCATAAGCATCATTTAAATCTAACATGTCAATCTCCTTAAAACTTTATATTATTTGTAGTGTAAGTAGGTTAATCAAAATTTTATTAATATAAATTTTAGCCTAACATATCGTCCATATTATAGAAACCAGGTTGTTGATTTACTAAGTATTTTGCTGCAGCTATAGCGCCTTCAGCAAATACATTTTTAGAACGAGCTGAGTGATTTATTTCTAATATTTCGTCGTTTCCAGCAAAGATAGCGCTATGTTCACCGACTATAGTTCCACCTCTTACAGCATGTATTCCGACTTCGTTTTGTTGTCTTTTTCCTGTACGACCATGTCTGCCATAAATAAATTCAGATTGTTCTCTTATTTCCTTAACAGCATTTGCAATCATTACAGCAGTACCGCTAGGAGAGTCTACTTTTTTGTTGTGATGTTTTTCTATTATTTCTATATCAAAGTTGTTTAAATTTTTGGCAGCTTCTTTTACTAATTTAAGTAAGATATTTACTCCAAGTGACATATTGAATGATAAGAAGACAGGAATTTGTTTAGAAGCTTGATGGATTTTTTCCATTTCCTCATCATTGTATCCAGTAGTTGCAAGAACTACAGGAGTTTTTGTTTTTAGACAACAATCTAATATATCATCTAGTGCAAGTGGGTTAGAGAAGTCTATAACCACATCTGCATCTTCTTTTACTTCGGCAAAACTTGAGTAAGTGTTAAATTGATTATTAACATCATGGTGTTTTGGACTAACACCGGCAACAAGTTGAAGTTCTTCATCATCTAATACGCATTTTGTCAATACTTGACCCATTGTTCCGCTGTATCCGTTTATTATAACTTTCAATGTTATACCCCCTAATTAAGTTTGATTTATTTCAAGGAAGAATAATAAATTATTTATATTCTTCCCTGTCAAAATTAAGCTTCGATCTATTTTACTCCAAGTTCAGCAGTTTGTTTAACATCAAGACCAGCATTTATTAATTCTTGTTTTAATACTTCTAAGTTTTTCGGATTCATTTCACCAAGTGGTAATCTTAAGTGACCAACTTCAAATCCTAATAAGTTTAATGCTGTTTTAACTGGAACTGGATTTACTTCTATAAATAAAGCATCAATAAGAGCTTTTAAATCTAATTGTATTTTGAAAGAACCTTTAACATCACCGTCTAAGAATTTTGCAACTAAATCATGAGTTTGTTGTGGACAAACATTTGCTAAAACAGATATAACTCCGCTACCACCTAATGATAATAATGGAGTGATAGAGTCGTCATTTCCAGAATAGATTGCAAAATCATCTGGAACTAATCTAGCAACTTCAGCAACTTGAGCTATATCACCGCTAGCTTCTTTTATAGCAACTATGTTTTCACATTCGTTAGCAAGTTCAGCAACTAAATCTGGAGCAATATTAACTCCTGTTCTAGAAGGAACGTTGTATAAAATTATTGGTAAATCAACAGCATCAGCTATTGCTTTGAAGTGAGCTTTAAGACCAGTTCTATTAGCTTTGTTATAATAGGGTGTGATTATTAATAAAGCATCAGCTCCCATATCTTGAGCACCTTTTGCTAAACTAAGAGAATGTCTAGTATCGTTTGTACTAGCACCAGCGATAACTGGTATTCTTTTATTTACTGTATCGACGATACATTTAATAACATCTAGTTGTTCTTCATCAGTCATAGTACTAGCTTCACCAGTAGTACCAGTAGCAACTATGGCATCTGTTCCGTTAGCAATGTGGTATTCAACTAACTCTTTAATTTTTTCAAAATTTGGTGTGTTATCTTCATTAAATGGTGTAACTAATGCAACTGCAGAACCTGTAAATATCATATATATCTCCCCTTTTTATATCATAATCATTTTTAAAAATTATTTTATTAATACTAATTAAGTTTTGTTTACTAAGTTGTGAAACTGTTAAACATTTATTTTATTGAGTTTATAAATAAGTTATTTTGTCAGATTAAACTAAATCATTTTTTACTAATAATTCAGCTATTTGTACTGCATTTGTAGCAGCCCCTTTTCTTATATTGTCAGCAACTACCCATAAGTTGATACCATTATCAACACTAAAGTCTCTTCTTATTCTACCAACAAAAACTTCGTCATGTCCTTCAGCATCTACAGCAAGAGGGTATTCATCTTTAGCTGGATTATCAACTAATACAACACCTTCAGCGTTTTTGATTGCTTCAACAACATCTTCAAGCTCAAAAGGTTTATTAAATTCAACGTTGATTGATTCACTGTGAGCACCTCTAACAGGAACTCTAACAGTAGTAGCAGTAACTTTTATGCTATCATCATTGAATATTTTTTTAGTTTCATTTATCATTTTCATTTCTTCTTTTGTATAACCATTATCCATAAATACATCTATATGTGGTAAACAGTTATACGCTATTGGATGAGGATAGAATTGATTTGGTTTTCCAGCAATTCCGTCTTCTAAATCCTTAACACCTCTAACTCCTGAACCAGAAACAGCCTGATAAGTAGAGAATACAATTCTTTTTAAACCGTATTTTTCATATAAAGGTTTTAGTGGAACCATAGCTTGTATAGTAGAGCAGTTAGGGTTAGCTATTATACCTTTTTTTATTTCTTTTATAGCTTCTGGATTAACTTCTGGTACTATAAGTGGAACGTCTGGATCCATTCTCCATTGAGCTGAGTTATCTACAACTATTATGCCTTTTGATGCAGCTATTGGAGCAAATTTTTCACTAGTAGCTCCACCAGCAGAGAATAATGCTATTTGAATATTTTTTCCATCAAAAGCAGTTTCAGTTAATTCTTCAACTGTGTAATCTTTTCCTGCAAAAGTTATTGTTGAACCAGCAGATTTTTTAGAAGAGAAAAAATATATATTTTCTATTGGAAATTGTCTTTCTTCAAGAACTTTTAAGAAAGTTCTCCCTACCATACCAGTAGCACCAACTACTGCTACATTAACTTTTTTCATTTTATATCACCTCATATAATTTATTGTATTTCGTATCTAATCATGATTACTTCCCAAATAGAGATATAAAAGTAAGGGGAGGGTATATATATAAATGGATACTGCAAAAGTAGATTTTGATATTAAAAAACGCACAAAGGAATACTTTGTACGTTGCTAACACAAATCAAAGTAAACCTGTAGCCCCCCACTTAGATAAGTGACAGTCTCATGTATCTTATACATGACCCCAGCATATACCTTCGCCAAGATATAAACTTCGGCAAATCATCCTTTCAGTAATTATCTACACTTGCCAGCTACTATTACTTACTGATAATCATTGCGCCTCTACTTAGGTTAGTTAATTGTTTTTGATTTTTAATAAGTTGTTATGAATTAATGTTATTACAAAATTATGGAAAAATCAACCGAATTGTTATAAAAAGTTAAAAAATTTAAAAAATAATGAAAAGTGTGGCGGAAAACATTTTTTTGGGTTAAAATAATAAAGTAAA
>CALEBD010000285.1 GCA_937944945.1 uncultured Clostridium sp.
TAAAGAGTTAGATATTTATTAGAATTAAATTTAAAATTATTCTAAAATGATTACATATATATTTAGGAGGATAAAGTTAGATGAAAGCAGAATTAATTAAAAAAGAAGGTAACGTTGTAAATTTCAAATTAACTATAGACAACGACAAATTTGAAGCTGCTATAAACAAAGCTTACAATAAAAATAAAGGAAGATTTAACATAGCAGGATTCAGAAAAGGTAAAGCACCTAGAAGAATAATAGAAAACAACTACGGAAAAGGAGTATTCTACGAAGAAGCTATAGATATAGTATTCCCAGAAGTATACCCAAGTGCATTAGATGAGTTACAATTAGCTCCAATAGACAGACCAAGCATAGATGTTGAAGAAATAAGCAAAGACAACGGATTAGTATTAGTTGTTGAAGTTGAAGTTCAACCAGAATTCGAATTAGGTCAATACAAAGGTATAGAAGTAGCTAAAGTTGACTATAATGTAACTGAAGAAGAAGTAGATGCTAAATTAAACGAATTACAAGAAAGAGCTTCTAGATTAGTAGATTCAGATAAAGAAATAGAAAATGGAGATACTGCTAACATAGACTTCGAAGGATTCAAAGATGGTGTAGCTTTCGAAGGTGGAAAAGCTGAAGGACACAACTTAGTTATAGGTTCAGGTTCATTCATACCAGGATTCGAAGATCAATTAGTAGGTAAAAAAGCAGGAGAAGAAGTTGACGTTAACGTTACTTTCCCAGCTGACTACCATGCAGAAGATTTAGCTGGAGCTCCAGTTGTATTCAAAGTTAAAGTAAATGGAGTAAAAGTTAAAGAATTACCAGAATTAAACGATGAGTTCGCTCAAGATACTACTGAATTCGATACTTTAGCAGAATTAAGAGCTGACGTTAAAGCTAAAGCTGAAGAAGAAGCTGCTGCAAAAGCTAAAGGTGAAGAAAGAAACGCTGTTGTAGATGCAGTTGTTGCTAACACAGAAATAGAAGTTCCAGAAACTATGGTAAATGCTCAAATAGATAACTCTATAATGGAACTTAACTACTCTTTACAATACCAAGGATTCAGCATAGAACAATTATTAGAAATGACTGGTAAATCTATGCAAGAATTAAGAGATGAAAAGAAAGAAGATGCTGAAAAATCAGTTAAAGCTTCATTAGTTATAGATGCAATAGCTAAAGCAGAAAACGTAGAAGTAACTGAAGAAGAAGTTGAAGCAGAAGCTGCTAAAATGGCAGAAGCTTACAACATGACATTAGCTCAAATAAAAGAAGCTTTAAAACCATCTGATTTAGAAGATATAAAAGGTCAATTAAGAATAAGAAAAACTATAGACTTCTTAGTTGAAAATGCTGTTATAGCATAATAATAAAATAAAATCTGATTTGTAGTAGTTTTAATAAACTACTACAAATTTATCCACAAAGAATAGAGGGGGTATGAATTATGGCATTAGTACCTACAGTAGTAGAACAAACAGGTAGGGGAGAAAGAGCCTATGATATATATTCTAGACTTTTAAAAGATAGAATTATATTCTTAAGTGATGAAGTAAATGACACTACAGCTAGTTTAGTAGTAGCACAGTTATTATTTTTAGAGGCTGAAGATCCAGATAAAGATATACATCTATATATAAATTCTCCAGGTGGTAGTGTAACAGCTGGTATGGCTATATATGATACTATGCAATATATAAAACCAGACGTTAGCACTATATGCATAGGTTTGGCTGCTTCAATGGGTGCATTCTTATTAAATGCAGGGGCAAAAGGAAAAAGATTTGCATTACCAAACAGCGAAATAATGATACACCAACCTTTAGGTGGAGCAAAAGGTCAAGCTACAGACATAGAAATCCATGCTAAATGGATTCTAAAAATAAGAGAAAGACTAAATCAAATTCTTTCTGAGAGAACTGGGCAACCAATAGAAAAAATACAAGAAGATACAGAACGTGACAACTTTATGAGTGCTCAAGAAGCAAAAGAATACGGTCTAATCGATGAAGTAATAGAAAAGAAGTAATTGAAGAAAGAGCGTAGTTTTAGGAAGAGGTGCTTAATATGTCAAAATATGAAGATAAAAGACAATTAAAATGTTCATTCTGTGGAAAGACTCAAGATCAAGTTAGAAGATTAATTGCAGGGCCAAACGTTTATATATGTGATGAATGTGTTGAGCTTTGTGATGAAATAATACAAGAAGAGATGGAAGAAACTTTAGAAGAAGATACTCTATCTCTGCCAAAACCTAAAGAAATGATGGAAATCTTAAATGATTATGTCATAGGTCAGGAAAGAGCTAAAAAAATATTATCAGTAGCTGTATATAATCACTACAAGAGAATTTACAGCAAAAAAGCAACTTCTAAAGATATAGAAATTCAAAAGAGTAATATACTTTTATTAGGACCTACAGGTTCTGGTAAAACTT
>CALEBD010000286.1 GCA_937944945.1 uncultured Clostridium sp.
TCCTTTTACTAAGTTTCTTCCGCTGATATTCATAGTTCTTGGCTCGTCCTCTTTAACAGCAGTTCCTATTTCTATTTTTAATCTTTCAGCACTTCTTTCCCCTATTAATACATTGTATTCTTTTTTAATGTATTTGATTATTGCTTCGTCAAATTTATCTCCGCCTAATTTTATAGAGTCACTTACTACTGATCCACCTAATGATATTACAGCTATATCTGTAGTTCCCCCACCGATATCTATTATCATGTTACCATTTGGTTGAGCTATATCTATTCCAGCTCCTATTGCCGCTGCTATAGGTTCTTCTATAATATAAACTTCTCTAGCCCCTGCTTTTCTTGTTGCATCTTCAACAGCTCTTTTTTCTACTTCAGTAACACCTGTTGGTACACAGACCATTATTCTCGGCATTACAAATCTGCCAAATCCTTTTTTCTCTACTATTTTTTCAATAAAATAAGATAGCATTTTTTCTGTTATCTCATAATTTGATATAACACCATCTCTTAATGGTCTTATAACGTCTATATTTGCAGGTGTTCTCCCTATCATTCTTCTTGCTTCTGTACCTACTGCTATAACTTCTTTTAATTTATTATCTACTGCTACTACTGATGGTTCTTCTAGTACTATCCCTTTTTCACTTACATATATCAGTACGTTAGCAGTCCCTAAATCTATACCTATATCAGCTCCTGACATCTATTTTCACTCCTTTTTACATTTTTGCATTTCTAAGTCTTTATATTTATATTAAATTTTATTAATAATCATTAATTCTCCTATTCTACAATATAGGCAAAAATTTGTCTTTAGTCAAGAAAAAAATGTAGGTTATCCTACATCTTTTTTTGTTGCTGGTATTTCAATTTTGTGGCCATTCCTCCTCGAATATGCCTTTCTGATTTATTTTTCTCTAAAACTTGTTTGACTTCACTAGCTAATAATGGGTGAATTTCTTCTAATCGCTCTGTTACATCTTTATGAACAGTACTTTTACTTACTCCAAAAACCTTAGCTGTTTGTCTTACCGTTGCCTGCTTTTCTAATATATATTTCGCAATAATAACCGCTCTTTGTTCTATATGAGATTTCAAGACCTCCCCTCCCTCAATATCAGTCCTATTGATATATATGAAAAAGGGGCAAAAAATATAACAGGAGACTTCTCATTTTTTATGAAAAGTCTCCTGCTTTTAACTTTATTCTAATAAACTCAATGGATTAATAGCTTTATCATTTTTGTAGGCTTCTATATGTACATGTGTACCATCTTCATTTTCAACATTTGTTGTATTGCCTACATAACCTATACAATCGCCTTCTTTAACAGTATCTCCTTTTTGTAATGATACATTTTCTTTTATGCCAGAATATATTACTGTTAAACCATCAGCATAAGATAATTTTATACTTGTTCCGTATTTATCATCTGAATATACAGATTCAACAGTTCCATCAAGTATTGATTTTATCTCTGCTCCATCTTCTGCTGCGACATCTAATCCTTTATGTATTTCCCAAACATCTAGTGTTTTTGAGTAACTAGGCATTTCTGTAGAATACTGTCTAAGTACTTCAGTTCCTATGTAATTTAATTTAGATTCGCTTTTTGTTTGTTCCTTTTCTGTTTTTTGTGTTTGTTGTTTATTTTCTTCTTTGGCTTTTTCTAGGTTTTGTTTTGATTCTGTTGATGTTGGAACAGAATCATCTTTATCTTTTACTAAATTTATCTCATTATCCTTATTAACGGTATCATTATTTGATACCAATTTATTTAGGTTTTTATTTGTAAATATAATACCACCCAAAGCTACAAGACAAATACATATGAATAAAGATAGATAAAATATATCTTTCTCTAATAATTTCTTTTTCATACTGCACCTCCAAATATATTAATACATTTAGAGTATTGACACCTTTTTTTATTTTATGCCTGTATATGAAAAATTTTTTATTTTTTATATATTTATCCATGTATAATTCTATATATTTTGTTTTACTTGTTTTATATGGTTTTATATTAGATATCTATTATAAACCATATTCATTAGATATTCATCATAAAATTATATTCTAATATATATCTTTTATTTTTGTGTCTGTGTAGTAATGTAGTAGTATCTCGTCGTATTTATAATTTTTTTGTGCCATACCTTCAGCACCCCATTGGCTCATACCTACTCCATGACCATAACCTCTTACTTTGAATATAACTGTATCTTTATTAAATCCTATGTCAAAGTTAGAAGAATTTAAACCAAAAATAGTACGCATATTTCTACCCGTAATCTTTTTGTTTCCAACTTGAATATTATTTACTGAGCCAGCAGCAGTTCTGTCTAATATCTTCACTACTTTATCCAAATTTTCAATAGATATAGAAATACTTGAATAATTCTTTTTCAATAAGTTTACAAAGTCGTTTTTATTTATTTTTGTTTCAGTATAGTATTTCGGTGATTGTTCTTCATAAGGACTGCTCACTGATTTTAAGTATGGGTATTGTTCTGAAAATACTTCTTCACTGTTTTCTGTCTTACCACCTGATGTTGAGAAATATAGTGGTAGTATTGCCTTATCATCATATGTTAATATATGACCTTTTGTATCATCTACTGCTTGTTTTATCTTAGGATATGAATTTTTCATCCATTCATCACCCTTTTTGTTTTTTAACTCGTCATAAGATGCATATGCTTGACAGTGATTTGAATTAGTGCATATGTCCGCCCCATTATGGCCTTGTGTCATGTTATTTTCCATTTTGTAGATAATATAAGTCCTTGCAGCTATTGCCTGAGCCTTTAAAGCCTCTTCAGAGAAGTCTGATGACATTTCTGATGCGACAACTCCATATAGAAATGTTTCTATGTCCATTTTCTCTATAGTATTTTTACTACAATGATATACAGTTATGGTTGGACTTTTAGAATCTACAGTTTCATAGGTATCTTTTTTCTGTTCTGATTTTTGCGTTATTTTTTTAGCAATTTCAGAACTAGCCACTTCATTTTTTCCATAAAAGAGCACACTAATTAAAACAGGGAGCAATATACAAAAAATCATTGTCCCTATCAAAAATATTATAGGTTTTTTCATATAATTAATGCCTCCATAGATTTCTATATGCATAAATATATGAAAAAACCCAATTATTTATTCCTATCTAAAATGTCTTACTTTACTAATAAATGTCGATAACCACATATAAGTAAATATTAAAATTCATATAGCTAGTAATTAGAATTAGTCTTCTACTATTTCTATATTACCACCTAAAGATCTTATTTTCTTGTCTATATCAACATATCCTCTTTGTATGTGATATATTTCACCTATTTGAGTTTCTCCTTCAGCTATAAGTCCACATAATATAAGTGCAGCTCCTGCTCTTAAGTCAGTTGCATTTACATTAGCTCCGTAAAGTTGGTCAACACCTTTAACTACAGCTGTTCTTCCTTCTATTTTTATGTCTGCACCCATTCTATTGAATTCTGCAACGTGCATAAATCTATTTTCAAATACTGTTTCTATTACAACACCAGTTCCTCTAGCAACTGTAAGCATAGCCATTATTTGTGCTTGAACATCTGTAGGGAATCCTGGATGTGGTAAAGTTTTAACATCTACTGCTTTTAATTTTTCTGGTCCAACTACTCTTATTGAATTGTCCATTTCTACAACTTCGCAACCTGCTTCTATTAATTTAGCAGTTACTGGTTTTAAGTGTTCAACTAATACATTTTCAACTGTTATATCACCTTTTGTCATAGCTGCAGCAACCATGTAAGTTGCAGCTTCTATTCTGTCTGGTATAACATCATGTTCAGTTCCTTTTAATTCTTTAACACCTTTTATTCTTATAGTGTTTGTACCTGCACCTTTAACATCTGCTCCCATTTCGTTTAGGAAGTTAGCTAAGTCTACTATCTCTGGTTCTTCTGCTGCATTTTCGATTATAGTAGTTCCTTCTGCAAGTACTGCAGTCATCATTATATTTTCAGTTGCTCCAACAGATGGGAAATCTAAGTATAATTTAGATCCAACTAATTTATCTGCTTTAGCTTCTACAAATCCGTGATCCATTATTATATCTGCACCTAAAGCTTTAAATCCTTTTAAGTGTAGGTCTATTGGTCTTGTTCCTATTGAACATCCACCTGGCATTGATATTTTTGTTTGGTTAAATCTAGCAAGTAATGGTCCCATTACGAAGAATGAAGCTCTCATTTTTCTTACTAATTCATATGGCGCTTCACAAGTAGTTAAGTTACTTGCGTCTACTGTTAAAGTTTTGTCTTTGTATTCAACTTCCGCACCAAGGTGTCTTATTAAGTCTGATATAACGTGTACATCTGTTAAATCTGGTACTTCGTGTAAAACTGATTTACCTTTTACTAATAGTGTTGCCGCTATTATAGGTAATACTGCATTTTTTGCTCCATCTATTCTAACATTACCTTTAAGTGGGTTACTTTTCTTCACAATTATTTTAGCCATAAATATGTCTCTCCTCAATCTAATAATCTATTTTTATTATAGGTGTAGCCATATATATTGTCGTTCTATCATCATCTTCGCTATACCTAATTCCTATATTCAAATTCATTTCTCTATCTAAATATTTTAAGTTATTTTCTTTTAATAATTTACT
>CALEBD010000287.1 GCA_937944945.1 uncultured Clostridium sp.
AATTTTCATTTTCCACGCGTTATAAAAGGACCTCTTCACTTACAGGTCTTAATTATTTTTTGTATATATTTATTCCTTATTCATTATAGTTAAAATAAAAAATTTTTTCAAATTAATTATATTCCTAATTTATTAAAATTGAGATAAATTATTCATCATTGTTGTCATATTAAAGTAGGAATATTTTTTGCAAATTCTTTGTTAAAAATCACTTTGTATGTTCCAAATTTAATAATATATCTATTTTCAAAATATGTCAATAAAGATTTATTGAAAAACAATAAATTTTTATTGTTTTTGAATATTTATTAATTTTTGTTTTTTCTTATTAAATAAATTATGGTTGGAAATTAAAAAGGGACTACCGTCAATTTTATTTTGCGATAGTCCCTTTATTTTTATTATATTTATCTATTAACTAAATCTCTTATTGTATCTATAATTTCATCAGTATTTGGCACAACTGCTGCCTCTAATGTTGGATTATATGGAATTGGTACATCTTTTCCACCTAATCTTTTAACTGGTGCTTTTAGATGATTGAATGCTTCACTTTCAACTATTGAAGCTGATATTTCTCCTCCTAAACCACCTGTTTTTGATGCTTCATGAACTATTAATGCTCTTCCTGTTTTACAGACACTTTTTATTATTGTATCTTTATCCATTGGATATAATGTTCTTAAATCTATTATTTCAACATTTATATTTTCATCTTTTAATTTTTCTGCCGCCATTTCACATCTTTCTAACATCCTACCGTAAGTTACTACTGTGATATCTGAACCATCTCTAGTTATATTTGCTTTTCCTAGTTCTATTACATAATCTTCAGTTGGAACTAATCCTGTAGTTTTATAAAGTAGTTTATTTTCATAGAAAATTACTGGATTATTATCTCTTATTGCGGCTTTTAATAATCCTTTTGCATCTGCTGGAGTTGATGGTGCAACAACTTTAACCCCAGGTATATGACACATCCATGCTTCTAAACTTTGTGAATGTTGTGCTGCTGCTCCTGTCCCTGATCCACCTGGACATCTAACTACCATAGGAACTTGTGCTTTTCCTCCGAACATATATCTCATTTTTGCTGCTTGATTTACGATTACATCCATAGCTATTGTTATAAAATCACTAAACATAATTTCCATTATAGTTCTTAAACCAGTTGCTGCCGCACCTGCTGCACATCCTGCTATAGCTGCTTCCGATATAGGTGTTTCAAGAATTCTCTCCGGACCAAATTCTTCTATCATTCCAACAGAAACACCGAATCCGCCTCCATAAATTCCGATATCTTCTCCTAAAAAGATGATATCTTCATCTCTTCTCATTTCTTCAACCATAGCTTCTCTTACGGCTTCTTTATATGTTATTTCTCTCATTTGCATGTTTATTAAACCTCCTCGCAAATCCTTCCGTCCATAATCTTAATTAGTCAGCATATACATCCTGTTCTAATGTATCTAGTGATGGTTCTGGGCTATTTTTAGCAAATTCAACTGCATCTTCAATATTTTGTTCTACTTGTTTTTCTAACGCTTGTAACTCTTCTTCAGTCGCATATCCTAATTCTAGTATTCTATTTCTTAATTTTATAAGTCCATCTTTTTGTTTCCATGAATCTATTTCTTCTTCAGTTCTATAGACATTTTTATCAGACTTAGAGTGTCCTGCCCATCTATAAGTTTTAGCTTCTACTAATACTGGACCTTCCCCTTTTCTGCATATTTCTGCAGCTTTTTGAACTGTTTCATAAACAGCCTCTGCATCATATCCATCAACTATAAAACTTTCAATTCCATAACTAGATGCTCTATCAGCTACATGTTCTACATTCATAACTTTAGATTGCGCTGTAGACATTCCGTATAGATTATTTTCACAATAAAAAATGACTGGTAATTTCCAAACAGAAGAAAGGTTTACCCCTTCATGGAATGCTCCTTCGTTTGATGCTCCATCTCCGAAAGAACATAAAACAATTTTACCAGTCTTTTTGTATTTTTGAGTAAGAGCTGCTCCTGGAGCTAATGTAAGACCTCCACCAACAATACCGTTTGAACCTAAATTTCCAGATTCAAGGTCAGCTATATGCATTGAGCCACCTTTACCTTTACAATATCCTGTAACTTTTCCCATTAATTCTGCCATCATTTTGTTTAGGTCTATTCCCATACCAATAGACAAAGCATGACCTCTATGTGTCATTGAAACTAAATCTCCATCATCAAGTGCCATAACTGCTGCAACACTTGATGCTTCTTGTCCTATAGATAGATGTGTAGTTCCATGTATCATACCTTTTGAGAAAAAGTAGCATACTTTTTCTTCAAATTTTCTAGCTTGATCCATTCTTTTATACATCTCAAGCATTATTTCCTTTGAAATTGACATACGTTCCTCCTATAACTTATTTATTTTGTGATTTTTAACCGATTTTGCTTTTATTATAATTAATTCTTAAATATTATCATCTTTTTATTTTAGGTATATTAGTTACTAATTTATATAAAGTATAAAAATTACATATTTTTTATATACCTTAATTTATCCATTCTTATATCTAATACTCA
>CALEBD010000288.1 GCA_937944945.1 uncultured Clostridium sp.
TAGTTATGGTTTGTCCAAATTGTAAGACAGAATATGATGGCAATTTTTGTCCAAATTGTGGAACAAAGTTAATATTATAAATTATATAACTTTGGACCGTATAAATAAAATAAATTAAGGGGCTGTCGCACTTTTTCTTAATGTGACATCCCCTTCTTTATAATAAAAAATCATATTTATCTTTCAGTAACATTGATAGCGCCTATAGCAACAGCACCACCTCTTACAACAATAATATTGTTAGGGTATTGTTTTGCAAATATTTCTATCAATCTATCGACCCTTTTTTCTGTGTGGACACATTGTAATAATACGCTTTTTCTGCCTATATCTACTATATCCATTTCAAATACTTGTGCCATTTGGAAGATATTTTGTTTATCTTCTGGAGAACAGTTTTTTACTTTAATAAATAATAGCTCTTTAGTGTGAGTTTCCATAGTAGTTAAGTCGATGACTTTTATAACTTCTACAAATCTATTTAATTGTTTTTTTATTTGTTCAAATGTAACATCATCACAGTAAACACCAATAGTCATTCTTGATGTATTTGGGTCTTCTGTTTTTCCAACAGTTAATGTATCTAGGTTGTATAACTTGGCAGAAAATAAGCTTGAGATTTTAGCAAGCACACCAGAATAATTTTCTACATAAAGAGCAATCCATCTTTTTTTCATCATTTTTATAACATCCTTTCTAATAGTTAGTTTCAAGCAACATATCATCAAGTGATTTACCACCTTGAACCATTGGTAAAACAACATCTTTAAAGTCGATTAAAATTTCTATAATAGTCGGTGCATCTGTATTTTCTTTAGCCTTTTTAAATGTATCACTTAATTTATCCTCGTCCATAACTCTTACTGCATAAGCACCATAACTTTCTGCAAGTTTTATAAAATCAGGAGTATATGGAGGACAGCACTCTGGAATATTGTTTCCATTAAAGTTGCATTTTCCTTCACAACTTTTTCTCTTTCTTAAACATGTCCCAGAGTAGTTTTTGTCGTGGAAAAATTGTTGCATCTGTCTAACCATTCCTAAAAATCCGTTATTTATGATAATTAATGTTATAGGAAGTTCTAATTGAACTGCAGTAACAAGTTCTTGTATTATCATCTGAACCCCTCCGTCACCGGCGATACAGACAACTCTTTTATCTGGATTTCCAAGTTGGGCACCTATAGCAGCAGGCAAACCAAAGCCCATTGTTCCAAGCCCACCAGATGTTATTAATTGTTTATTTTTATTCATTTCTAAAAATTGTGTAGTCCACATTTGATGTTGACCAACATCTGTTACAAATATTCCATCAGTAAACACTTTGTTTAGATTTTCAAATATAGATTGAGGAGAGATAAATCCTTCTACAGAACTTGGAGCAGTTACTGGATGTTTTTTATCCCAAGTTTTTATCTCATCAACCCATTGTTTTGTATTAAGCTATATGTATTATTTTTGCATTTGGTGCAAATTCGGAAATCTTTCCTGTAACTCTATCGTTAAATCTTGTACCAATTGAAAATAATACATCACATTCATTGACAGCTTTATTAGCGGCATAACTACCATGCATACCTACATTACCTATGAAAAGTGGGTGAGAAGTAGGTATTGCACCCTTACCCATTATAGTTGTGATAACTGGTACATTTGTTATATCCACAAGCTTTTCTAATTCTTCATTAGCACGAGATATATTTACACCACCGCCAATTAAAAATAAAGGTTTTTTAGCGCCTTTTAGCATTTCTAATGCTTTTTTAATTTGACCAATATGAACACCAGTGCTAGGTTTGTAGCCTCTTATATCTATTGATTTTGGATATTCAGAAGGACCAAATTCACTTACGATATTACTAGGTAAATCAACTACAACAGGACCTGGTTTTCCTGTTCTTGCTATATAAAATGCCTCTTTTATAACTCTACCCAAATCTTCTCTTTTTCTAATTGTTGTAGAGTATTTACATATAGTTCTTGTAATTCCTACTATGTCAACTTCTTGGAATGCATCATTTCCTATTACTGAAGTTGCAACTTGTCCTGTAAAACATACTAGAGGTATTCCGTCATAATTTGCATCAGCTATGCCTGTAACTAGATTAGTTGCCCCTGGTCCGCTTGTAACTAAGCAAACGCCTACTTTTCCAGTTGAACGTGCATATCCCTCTGCAGCATGTATAAGACCTTGTTCGTGTCTCGGTAATATTAGCTCTATATCTTTTTCATGATATAATGCGTCAAAAATATCTTTATCATATCCTCCTGGATAAGCAAATATTTTATCAACGCCTTCTTCGATTAAAGAATTAATTATTAATTGTGATCCTGTAATTTCCATATTGCCCCCCTATGATTTAAATGTATTAAAAAATTATATTTAAAAAGCCCCAAGCTAATAAATTAGCTTAGGGCGAATTAGTTAATCCGTGTTACCACCTAAATTCAAAGAAATTTCTTTGCACTTACTCGATACAAAATATATCGTTTCATTTTAACGGTTGAAAACCGGTGAAGCCTACTTAAAAAGTTGTTCAGTTCACAGCTCAAAGGCTACTTCAATTTTAGACGCATGAAAGTTTACACCAGCCACTTTCTCTCTGTGTTTTATCTAAAATCTACTACTCCTTATCACAGCTTTTTATATTGTTTTATGTATGTTATATAATATAGTACAATTATTTTACTATTTATTTACATAAAATGTCAATTAAGCTCTTGCCAAAAATTACAAGTATTCAAAAAACACAGAAAAATAACGTTTCATACATAATATTTATCCACTAATTGTTAAAATTTCTAAATATTATATAAATATATATTAAAAAGAT
>CALEBD010000289.1 GCA_937944945.1 uncultured Clostridium sp.
CCGACAGACGTAGTTGCATTTGGTTCAACTACAGCAGGTCCAATTATAAAAGAAGTAATGAGCCAAAGTTTAGAATATTTAGGAGTTAAAAAGATTTATACAGAAGAAGAGAAAAAAGAAAATGAAAAGAAACAAGTTAAAGTTCCAGATGTAAGAAACTTAACAATAAAAGAAGCCACAAAAGTGCTAGAAGAAAGCAACTTAGAATCAAATTTAGATACAGATATAGAAGTAGACGAAAAAAATATAGTTACAGATATGTTTCCAAAGCCAGGAGTAAAAGTAAACGAAGGTTCAAGTATAACCCTATACTACAACAATAATAAATAAATATACAGCAAGTAAATACATTATAAAACTCTAGACATTATACATATACATTTAATAATATTAAGATAAAGTAAATGAAAGCGTTACGACGTAATACTTATATTATAAATATCTTCAAAAATGAGGCGATTTGGTATATAATTAATAAGATTGGAGATGTAGATAGTATTATAAATAAGTTTTTAAACTTGGAAACATAATATCACAACCAAAATTTTTACAGTCATCACACAAAACTTTAAGATTAAAATGTATAAATAGGAATATTTAGCATAAAAAAAGTTAATAATCGCAAATGAAAAATAATTAATTAAAAAAGATGAAACAACAGGGAGAGGAGTTTTAATTAAACAACTTACGTATACAGCAATGATTGGTTTCTTAATAGTAGTAATACTTGGACCAATATTTATACCAATGCTTGCTAGATTTAAATTTGGTCAAACGGTTAGAGATGAAGGACCTCAATCTCACTTAGCAAAAAACGGAACACCAACAATGGGTGGTGTTATGATGATAGTAGCTATATTAATTACAGGGCTTACAAGAGCAAAAATAAGTCAAGGACTGATAGTTGGACTTATTTGTATAGTAGGATTTGGTTTTGTAGGATTTTTAGATGACTTTATAAAAATAAAAATGAAAAGATCGTTAGGTCTTAAAGCTTATCAAAAGATAATACTACAGTTTGCTCTTGCTTTATATATTGCATATTATCAATATAGTGCATCACCAAGCGCAACACAACTTGTTATACCATTTACAAACCATATAATCAATTTAGGAATATGGTATATACCATTTATGATGATATTCATAATAGGAACTGTAAATGCAGTTAACTTAACAGATGGACTTGATGGTCTTGCATCAGGTGTTACTTTAATAGTATCATGTTTCTTCATACTATTTGCAGTATCAATATCTAATTCTGATGTAGCTATACTTGCTGCAGCAACAGCAGGTGCTTGTTTAGGATTCTTAGGATTCAATGCATATCCTGCAAAAGTATTTATGGGAGATACAGGTTCAATGGCATTAGGTGGAGCAGTAGTTGCATTTGCTACTCTTACTAATTCACCACTATTAATAGTAATAGTAGGATTTATCTACTTAGCAGAAGCTTTATCTGTTATGATACAAGTAACTTACTTCAAATTAACTAATGGTAAAAGAATATTTAAAATGGCGCCATTACACCACCACTTTGAACAATGTGGATGGCCAGAAACAAGAGTTGTATTCATATTCTGGATTGCAACAGTAGTTTTATGTTGGATAGGTGTTTTAGCAGTATTTTAAGTGATGGGGGTAAATTAAAATGGATTTAAAAGGAAAGAATGTTTTACTTATAGGTTTAGCAAAGACTGGTATATCAACTATTAAATTATTAGATAAATTAGAAGCTAAAATTACAGTTAACGATATAAAAACTGAAGAAAAATTAGCAGATATATTAGAAGAATTAAAAGATATAAAAAATGCAACTTATATACTTGGATATCATCCAGAAGAAGTAGATCATATCGATTTAGCAGTAGTATCTCCTGGGGTACCTCTTGATTTACCATTTATACAAAAACTATATTCTAAAAATATAAAAGTAATTGGTGAAGTAGAATTAGCATATGAATTATCAAATAATCCTACTTTCATAGGCATAACAGGTACAAATGGAAAAACAACTACTACATCTTTAGTAGGAGAGATATTTAAAACAGCTAAATGTGACACATATGTAGTTGGAAATATAGGAAAACCAGTTATAGAAACTGTCGGTATAGCTGATGAAAAATCTTTCTTAATTACAGAGCTTAGTAGTTTCCAATTAGAAAGTATAGTAGAATTTAAACCGAAAGTAAGTATGATACTTAATCTTTCACCAGACCATCTAAATAGACACCATACAATGGAAAATTATATAATGGCAAAAGCTAATATATTTAAAAATCAAGACGAAAATGATTTTACAATATTAAATTACGATGATGAAGCAGTTAGAGCTTTATCAACTAAATGTAACTCTCAAGTTTTATACTTCTCTAGAAAACAACAAGGTGTAAGAGGAGTATATGTAAACAATGAAGGTAATATAGTAATAAATATAGATAAAGAAATAGTACTTCTTCACGAAGATGAACTTAGCTTACCAGGAGGACATAACTTAGAAAACTGCATGGCTGCAGCGTTAAGTGCATATGTTTCAGGTATAGATATTAAAGTAATAAGAGAAGTATTAAAAACTTTTAAAGCAGTAGAACATAGACTAGAATATGTAAAAACTGTAAATGGAGTTATGTACGTAAATGACTCAAAAGGTACTAATCCAGACTCAACTATTAAAGCAGTAACTTCTTATAAAAAGCCTATTGTATTAATAGCTGGTGGATATGACAAAGATAGTACTTATGACGAACTTTTAGATATTGCAAAACAAAATGTAAAAGCTTTAGTATTATTAGGTGAAACTGCACCAAAAATAGAGGCTTGTGCAAAAACTAAAGGATTTGAAACTATAAAAATAGTAAAAAGCATGAAAGAAGCAGTAGAAACTTCTGCTCAGCTTGCAAATGAAGGTGATGTAGTTTTACTTTCACCAGCTTGTGCAAGTTGGGATATGTACACAAGCTTTGAAGTGAGAGGACGCGACTTCAAAGATAATGTAAACAATTTATAATTTAACCTCTTCCTTCGAAGCTAATAGCGATGAGGAGGGTGGTAGTCATTCATATGCCTAATGAAAGTTTGAAAATTAAAAAGCAAATTACAAAGGGGATGAAGACGGAGTTTGATTTAGTAATTTTTTATACAACAATAGCCTTAGTACTATTTGGAATAGTTATGGTGTTTAGTGCAAGCTATGTTCAAGCATCATTTAAACACCATGATGGCTATTTTTTCTTAAAAAGAGATATAATTTATGCAGTGCTAGGGTTTGTGGGAATGATGTTCATGTCAAATATAGACTATAATATTTGGAAGAAAAATTCATTGCCACTTTGTATATTTACTGTTATATGTTTAGCGTTAGTTTTGACACCATTAGGTATAGAAGCTAACGGTGCTAAAAGATGGCTAGGTGTAGGTGGAGCTACATTTCAGCCATCGGATATAGCAAAATTTGTAACTATAGTAATTACAGCAAAAGTCATAGAAAAAAGATATGAAAATATAAAATCTTTGACAAAAGGTGTTATACCAATTTTAATAATTCCATCAATATTTTTTATATTAATAATGTTACAACCTAATATGTCTACAGCTGGGACTCTAATAATAGTTGTATTTATTATGTTGTTTGTAGCAGGAATGAATATGAAATTCGTAATGACTATGTTAATTGCAGGTATTGGATTATTTGGAGTTTTAGTCATTGCAGAACCATACAGATTAAAAAGATTTACAGCATTCTTAGACCCATTTCAAGATCCACTTGGAAGTGGATATCAAGTTATACAAAGTCTTTATGCAATAGGCTCTGGCGGCCTTTTTGGGCTGGGACTTGGCAAAAGTAGACAAAAATATTTTTACATACCAGAACCTCAAAATGACTTTATTTTTGCCATAATTGGCGAAGAGTTAGGTCTTGTAGGTTGTATTTTAGTTATAATGTTATTTGTAATATTAGTATATAGATGTGTGAAGATAGCCTTAAAATCAAAGGATTTATTTGCATGTATGGTAGTGATAGGAATCGGTGCCCAAATAGGAATACAAGCAGCATTCAATATAGCTGTTGC
>CALEBD010000290.1 GCA_937944945.1 uncultured Clostridium sp.
TATGAATTTTTATAGTAATATTTTGATATTACCTATATCAATATTTGGTTATTATCTTTTATAAAATAATATTCTTAAATAAATATCCTTTTGATGTTAAACTTTATATGTAATATGTTTATTGATGTTTCATTATACAATTTTTATTTTTACAAACTCTACAAACACCTGTACATTCGTCTACTAAATCTAGAGATTGTTCAAAAGCAAATTTGCTATTGTTTTTATTTCTTATTATAGGAATATCTTGTTTTTTAGCTTGAGTTTCTACTGATGCCATTAGTTTATGTGACACTGTTGAAGTAAATATAACTATTGCATCTGGACTTCCAATCGACCTCTTAACTTTTGACGACATATTTAAAACTACCTTAGCTTTATATCCCCTATTTTTCGCTAACTGTATATAGTCTCTTTTCATTCTTTCATTTCCACCAACTACTACTAAACTCATATTCGTTCCAACCCCTTTTATTTATTCTCGTTATCATTATGATAATTTAATTCTAGTTTATTTATTTCTATTTGTCAAACAAATGATATTGATTATCATTATAATATAATATTATATTATAATACCTTTTACAAAAAGTCAACCATAATTGATAATATTTATCAATTACACCTTAACTTCTATTATCTTGAAAGTAATTGAAATCAAAAAAGACCGCATATTAAATATGCAGTCTTTTCATAATGCAAATTATACTAAGTATAGTTTGTATTATTCTTGTTCTTCTAATTGACCGTCTTCTGGTAATCCTGGTGCATTAGTCATTGGGCATATAGCATTTTGGTTTTTAGGGAATGCTATTACCTCTCTTATGTTGTCAGCTCCTGTAAGTAACATCATAAGTCTGTCAAATCCAAATGCAAGACCAGCGTGTGGTGGAACACCGTATTTGAATGCTTCTAATAAGTATCCGAATTTATCGTTAGCAGTCTCTTGGCTCATTCCTAAGGCCTTGAACATCTTTTCTTGAACTTCTTCATCAGATATTCTTACACTACCTCCACCAAGCTCATATCCGTTTAATACCATGTCATAAGCTTTAGCTCTTAATTGAGTTTTATCTTCTTGATCTAATTTATCTATATCTTCGTCTAATGGGCAAGTGAATGGATGGTGCATTGCTATCATTCTTCCTGTTTCTTCGTCTTCTTCGAATAGTGGGAATTCAGTTACCCATAATAAGTTGTATTTGTTTTTGTCTATTAAGTCCATTTTTCTAGCAACTTCTAGTCTTAATTGACCTAATGCATCATATACAACTTTGTTTTTGTCAGCTACGAATAATATTAAGTCTCCTGCTTTAGCGTCCATTCTATCTAATATAGCTTTTATTTCATCTTCTGTGAAGAATTTAGCTATTGGAGAATCTATACCTTCTTCAGTAACTTTTATCCAAGCTAAACCTTTAGCTTTATAAGTTTTAGCATGTTCTTCTAATTTTTTCATTCCTTTTTTAGAGAATGCATCTGCTCCACCTATTGCATTTATAGCTCTAACACTTGAGTTAGCAGCATTTGCAGCTGATGAGAATACTCCAAATCCACAGTCTTTAACTAAGTCTGATAAATCTGTAAGTTCCATAGCAAATCTAGTATCTGGTTTGTCAGAACCGAATCTGTCCATAGCTTCTTTGTAAGTCATTCTCTTAAGTGGTAATTGTATATCTATGTTGTGTATTTCTTTGAATATTCTTCCTATCATGTTTTCCATCATAGTCATAACATCATTTTCGTCAACGAAAGACATTTCGCAGTCTATTTGAGTGAATTCTGGTTGTCTATCAGCTCTTAAATCTTCGTCTCTGAAACATTTAACTATTTGGAAGTATCTGTCCATACCACTTACCATTAATATTTGTTTGAATAATTGTGGTGATTGTGGTAAAGCGTAGAATTTACCTGGGTTAACTCTACTTGGTACAAGGTAATCTCTAGCACCTTCTGGACTTGGTTTTATTAAGAAAGGTGTTTCTATTTCTAAGAAGTTGTTTTCAGATAAGTATTGTCTTACTATTTGAGCAACTCTACTTCTCATTATTAAGTTATTTTGCA
>CALEBD010000291.1 GCA_937944945.1 uncultured Clostridium sp.
TTGTATAATTGTGAATATTTTTCATACTTATCAACACTTTTCATCTATTTATTAACAGTTACCTATAAGTTGTACACATTTTTTGTAGATAACTGGAGTTTAAATTCATCTTTTTCAATTTTATCAATACTCCTAATCGATTACGTATCGAATTTATTTTATCTTATTTACTTTAGTGACCATAACTGTCATGTCATCTTCAATTTTATCAAGTTGTAATTCTAAAGCCCTATCCACTATCTTATCTATCATTTCTTTTGGATCATAAGTATTTAATTTTTTCAGGAAGTAAATTAACCAGTTTTCACCGATATCATTATTTTTACCTGCGTCTATAATCCCATCAGAAACCATGATAATGTAATCTCCATCGTTTAGTTTATAATTATGTCTATCTAGTTTAATATCAGATAAAATTCCAACAGGTAGTGATGATGATGATATAAAATCTATATCATTATTTGCTCTTTTGATATATGTTGAACAAGCACCCATTTTAACAGTCTCTAATTTGCCCTGTTTCAAATCTATAATGCCTAAATCTAATGTTGAAAAAATCTCATCTGAATTGCTAAGTAAAAGCATATTATTAATTGTCTTAATTACAATTTCATTATCAATTCTCGCTTCAATCATTTTCTCTAGTATATCGATAGTCGTCGAAGATTCATCATAGGCTCTTTTCCCTTTTCCCATGCCATCACATATGGCCATCATATATTGCCCATTATCAATCTCCATATATGTATAATTGTCTCCGCACAATACGTGTCCGTCTCTAGATAATGAAACTGCTTGGGTTGTAGCAGTGTACTTCTCCGCTTTAGTAAGAACTATTTTACAAGTATCTTTGTATATATTACAACCATACTTTTGGGCCGATAACTGTTCTCCTAAATAATCTGATATTATTTTTATCAACTTTTCATCGCATAACCCCCCATTTGCACATGTATTTTTATCAATTGTGATTTTAAATTCATCTTTTCCTTTTGTTAAATAGTTAATCTTATTAACTATGATATTATGTCTTTCTAATTCTTCTAGTATGTTTTTTTCTTTGACTAAATCTAGCATAGCACTATTTTCGATATCCTCAGATAATCCCTTTATTGATTTGGAGATATTTCTTATTTGGTCCGCTATTAGCTTTCTACCCTCTTCAAACTTCATGCTCCAATCATAATTTAGCGCAAATAATTTATAATAATAATTAGCTATTTTCATAATTTGCTCTGGATTCATACAAGATCTTCTAAATTCTTCTGGTATCGCCTCTGTACTTAACTGACCTTCTTCTAAATTCTGAATCATATCGTATATAAGTGTATATGTTTTATTAAATCTCACCTCCCAGCATACTTTTTTCATACTACAAGAAGTACACTCATCTGCATAAATCATGTCAATTAACTCTGCCATGTCATTTTGATTTATGATTTCATCTTTTTGTCTTATTTTTTCAAATGTGTTTGCAAGCTCATTATAAGCTCTTTGCATATTTTCTAATTTGCTATTTGTTAAATTTTTAGTTCTCATTATGTAATTGTTCACTGATTGGGATGTATTTATATTTATTTTTATAGCCGATTCAACTCTTGAAAATAGTGATTTTGGAAGAACTGATACAATCAAGGCTCCTATCAATATATCCCTTATTGAATTTATATTTGATTCTATTCCAGAAGTATATGCAAATATAATTATCCAGCTCAACACATACCCTAGAATACATAAATATCTATTTACTTTATTAAATGCGCCACCGATTAATCCTGCAAATGCATATATTCCCATATATATTGCTGATACAGCATTGTTAATTATAAAAGCTAGTCCAACTATTACTCCGCAAGATGAACCTACACTTGCTCCTCCTACAACGGCTGATATCAATATAAACACTGTTGCTAAAACCGCTCTAATCGAAATCCCCAATATAGCAGTTTGTCCTACTCCCATTATGCTGAAAGTAGCTAATAAACTAATAGATATTACTTCTTCTGTTTTTATCGCCATTTTATTTTGATTTGATATTAAGAATTTTACACCATATGCAAATATAAAAGATGATGTAAATACTATCATTGTTTCTATTCCTACAATTATAAAACTATATAATCCTGGTTTAGTGATGCATGTACATATTATTGATGCTGGTAATATTACGAACACACCTACTAAACTTAATTTAATTATTGCTGTAATTTCTTTAATTTTTTTACTAAAAATCAATATTAAAGTTAAGCATACAGCATATTTAATTATTATCGGCATTTCGTTAAATGATAGTAAGGTTCCAGCTAGGGTTGCAATATAAACTGGTATACGATATTTGTCTACTTTACATATATATAAGAAAAAAGCTAATCCTAATGGAGCAATTCCATCAATTAAGATTGATCTGCTTAATAAAAATCCAATTATCATGAAAATGAAAGTCTTTGAATCAAACATTTTCGAGAGTTTTAAGTTGTTGGTACTCAACCTCTTATTTTTAATGGTCATTGTTCTATCCATAAAAAATCTCCTCCTTTGTTTACATAAAATTGTAGCAAAGAAGGAGAAATTAATTTGTCATTTTCAGTACATAGAATCAAAAAACTTTAAGACATCTTTTTTGCTATTTGACACATTAAGCCTTCCAAATTATCGTATTCACTTACAATTATTTCGTTTAATTCAAGCTTTTCCATTATTATATCCAAAATTACTACACCAGCTGTTATAATATCTGCTCTTTTTGGTTGTAGCCCTTTTAGTCTCTTTTTATCCTCTAGTGTCATATTTTTTAGCATTTGTAGAATTTCGTCTAATTCTTTTTTGCATATTTTACTATTATGCACCTTTTCCATAGAATAGACTTCTAATTGTTGGTTCATTGCTGATACAGATGTCACTGTGCCACCTATCCCAACTAATTTTTTTATATTTTTGCTTTTTATATTATTAATAGTATCTTCTATTGTGTCCTCGATAAATGAGATAGTTTGTTTTAATTCCTCATCACTAACTATCTCATGTTTTAAAAACTTTTCTGTTAATCTAAGTGCACCTATATTTTCACTTTTGCAGAAATTAACGCCATTTTTATCTCCAACGATAAACTCAGTTGAGCCACCACCTATATCGATAACTAATATTTCTTCAAGTTCGTCCTTTTCAACGCCTTCTAACACTCCTAAAAATCCTAAGTTAGACTCTCTATCTCCTGTGATTACTTCAACATCTACCCCAGCTTCTTCTTTAGCTAATGCTATAAATTCATCAGAATTTTTGCTATCTCTTAATGCTGATGTCCCCATGCAACAAACATATTCGCATCCTTCTTCATCACATATAGCCTTAAACTCTTTTAAAGCTTGTATATTCCTATCAATCGCCTCTTTTGATATATAACCATTATTGTCTACACCTTGACCTATTCTAGTAGTGTTTACATATTTTTTTCTATTTATTATTTTTCCATCTTGATAATCAGCAGTTAATAATCTCATAGAATTTGTGCCTATATCTATTGTTCCTATTTTCATCTTATCCTCCTAACTATATAATTACCTTTAATTATATTTTCCTTGATAATGTAATTTCATAATAAAGCTCCTTTCTTATAGCCTATCAAATATGAAAAAACTCTTGAGTCATCCCAAGAGTTTTATTCATATTTAAAATAATCAAGACTTTCGTGAATTTGTATTTGAATTGGTAAATCTTCTAATAATTCAGGAAGTTTTTCTTCAATTATAACTTCTAAATGATGACCAAGATCAATTAATAAACAATCATGATCAATAGCATATTTAGCATGACGATATTTAGTATCACCTGTAATATAACAATCTACTTGACCAGTAAGAATTTCTAAGTCGTCTGCTGCACTTCCCCCACAAATAGCAATTGTATGTATCATTTTATTTGTATTTTTACTATATTTTAAATGTTGCAAATGAAATTTATCTTTTACATATTCTATAAAATCTTGTCCTTCCATTGCTTGATTTAAAGTAGCTTTCTTTCCTACTTCATAATGATCATAACAAGCAACATCATGAACACCTAATTTTTGAATCAACCAATCATTCA
>CALEBD010000292.1 GCA_937944945.1 uncultured Clostridium sp.
TAGTTCGAGAAAATATTCATCGAACTTGAGATTCATGTAATACGGAACTATTTGTTAGATACATTCTTCATGAATGCGAAACTGATATTAAGACTAAGAAAGATATCTTAGATTATATTAATAAACAAAGAGCAGCATCTGAAAGGGATATACTAAATGATTCAATAGCAAGTATATTTAATGGTGTTCCTCCTATTTTTGAAAAAGTAACAGTAAATCGTCTTATGGACGCTTGTTTTGATAAACTTGATGTTCTTAATAAGAAAATGATTACTGATAAATTTATTTTAGCACAAGGAATTTGGCTAACGGACGAGGAAAAAATTGAGCTAACTGAAGTTGGCAAAGACGGTAAGGCAAGAAATAGAATGGAAGTTATTAAGGAACGATTGTGTTTAAATCCTGATATCAAATTAAGAGTTAGTCCTACAGGATTATCTTTTACAGAATTTAGATCTTTAGTTCAACTTAGCTCTTTACCAAAAATTTCTTCTTTAACCACAATTGCACTGAAAACACTAAGAGATAAGATCTTATTACTTTTAGATAATGATCTCGATTATCATATAAATAAATGAAGTACATTAATGTCTAATATTCAACGAGTTGCTGATGCTCGAAACATTGAAATTAATCCTCCTGCAGGAAATTAATTAGTACTAAAAATTTTATTTTTTAAATAAAAATTTGTATCTTTGATGAACAGAACGGAACGTCAAAAGCTTGCTATTAGACGTTGATTAGATAGTAATGGGATAGGCACGATTGTTGCTGCAACTGGATTTGGTAAGACCTATATGACTTGTATGTTGATAAAGGCACTATATAATAAAAATCCTAAACTATCTGTATTAATTGGAGTTCCTACAGAGGTTCTAAAAGAACAATGACTTAGAGAGTTGGCTAAAAACCAGCTCTTTTCTGTCTGTAAGGTAGAGATATTTAATACTATTGTCAAAAATCAATATACAGTTGATTTATTTGTAATTGATGAAATTCATTGCGCATGTAGTGAAAATAACATCAATATGTTTAAAGCTGTAAAATATCGTTATTTTTTAGGATTAACTGCTACATTTGAAAGATTAGATGGAAAAGAAGATCGATTATCTGAGTTTACTTATGTTTGTGATCGTATAAATATAAAGGAAGCAGTTGATAATAATTGATTATCTGATTATAGAAATTATAAAGTTTTAATTGATGTAGACTTATCTCTATATCATGAATGAAATCAGAAATTTCAAAATCTATTTTCTATATTTAATTTTGAATTTAATACAGTAATGAATTGTATTAGTCGTCCTGGTTTTGCAAGTAAATATGCAAAGAAAACAGGATGAAGTGAATCTCAAGTTAAAGGATTTGCAGCAGCTTGAATGAGAATGTTAAGAAAACGTAAGTCTTTTGTAATGTCTCATCCTAAGAAATTTGAAATAGCAGATAAGATATTAGATGCAAGAAGTAATAAAAAAGCAATTACTTTTTCAGCTACTATTAAAGATGCAGAATATTTTAAGAAACGAGGATATGTTTTACATAGTAAACAGAAAAAGAAGGAAAATAATACTATTATAGAAAGTTTTAATCAACAAACTGTAGGTGTATTAAGTACTTCAAAATCTTGTGACGCAGGTGTAGATATAAAAGGTTTAAGTGTTGGAATTATATTAAGTGGAGATAGTTCAAAGACAAGGACCACACAACGTATAGGGCGTATTATTCGATTTGAAGAAGGAAAAGTCTCTGAGATGTTTACTTTAGTTATTAAGGGAACCATAGAAGAAACTTGATATAATAATTCTAATTCAAACCAACAGTATATAACTATTGATGAATCACAATTAGATATAGTGTTAAGTGGAAAGGAGATTTCTACTAGACCAAAAAAAGGCATAATAGATATAGAACATAGATTTTAATAAATAGATCTAACGTAGTACGTTTGTTTATTTTTTATCGTATTATATGGAGTTAGATACGATTCTTAATATTATGGCTAAATATAAACTAACAGCTGATGAGTTATTGTTAGTTTATTTGACATTTATTGCTCAAACAGAAAATGGAGATCCTAAATTAAATAGGAACTATTTTCGAAAGTGATATGAAGGAGGCGGTAAAGAGAGATTACGAGAATTATTCAATTCACTAAAAGAGAAAGGAGTAATCAGGAAAAATTATAATCCAAGTACTTATGATCCTGATGAAATTGAATTTAATCAGAATTTTATAAAACAATATTTTAAACTTTCTGGAGAGCTTGGCATGGAATTAGAGGATGCTTATCCAACTAATTTATACTTTAATGGGAAAACAGTTAGTTTAAAAAATATTGCAAAGAAATTCTTAAATATGTCAGAATTCTACTTCTGATATTCCTCTACTATTGGACATAGTATTGAAAAGCATCGTGAAATATTAGAGATACTAGAATGAGCTAAATCTAAAGATCTTGTACAAGTTTCTATGATTGAATTTGTTTCCAGTCAAAAATGGAAAGAGTTTAAAGAAATGCGAGATAAGGGAATTAATGGCAAAGTTAGTACTGAACAACTTTACGATACTGCTTAATGTCTATTGTAGATGAATTATATTCTGAAATTGACAATGGTAGAGAAGGTAGAAACTTAGGTTTAAAAACTGGGTTGCCAAAGTTAGATTGATATACAGGTGGATTCCAAAAAGGAGTTTATAAATTAATATTTGGACAAAGTGGTTCAGGTAAAAGTTCATATGTAATATATTCTGATTTATATCGCATATTGCGAGATTATCCAGATAGAGATATTATACATGTGTACTTTAGTCTAGAAATGAGTTCAAAAGTTTTACTTGCTAAATTGCTTAATCTATATATATATGATACTTATGGAATAGAAATCTCTTATATGACATTAATGTCTGTTCGAGAAAAACTATCTGATAAATATTATAAGTATATCCAAGAGTCTAGAGTATGACTAAATTCAATTATACATAAACTTATTATCTTTGATAAACAGCTAAGTTCTAATACTTTCTATGGTAATATGAAAGAACTTCTAAAACAATGAGGTACTTTTCAAGATATCGATGAAGGTAGAAGAAATATTTATATTCCAAGTAATCCTGATAAAATAATAAATGTAATAATTGATCATGCTGGTTTATTAACTCCAGTTGATGGAAGAACTAAAAAGCAGGAAATTGATCAAACCTCGCAATACTGCGTTTATTTTAGAGAAAAGTGTGGAATATCTATTGACTTTATTATGCAAGAAAATAGAAATACAAGTGATGTAAATAGATTAAAAATGGATCTTGCAGAACCAACCCTTGATGATGTTAAGGATTCTGGTAATGCAGGTAATGACTGTAATGTTTGTATTGCAGTATATAATCCCATAAAACACCAACGTAGTACTTATAGAGGATATACTATTATTAATAAAGAATATCCAGAAGAATCTTTAGGTTCTGCTATGCGTGGACTAATATTATTAAAACATCGATTTGGAGTTGCAAATAAAGTTTTTTGTACTGGCTTTCAAGGTAGTTTAGGACGATTTGAGGAACTTCCTGATCCAGGAAGTATTGATTATGAAGTATATCAATCTTGAAAAGATGAGAAGTTAGAAGATGAAATAACAAAAGATACAGCTGCAAAAGATGCAGAAGAAAAAGATAGCTTACAAAAACCAATATTCAAATTTTAAATATGGCTATCACATTACCAACAAACAAAATTCCTGCGGAAACTCAGGACCCAAGAAATTTAATTATTTTTTCCAAGCCAAAATACGGTGGCTTTCGCCGTGTATTATAGTAATATAATACTTATGAATGGGCAAAAACGGTGAATTCTAAAAATTTACCATATAAACGTTAATGTTTATCTTGTACGTAAATATAATAAATTTATGAAAATACCGTGCTAACTGTTGTAATAATATATAATAGTAGTGTAACGCGTAGGAAGTGAACCTGTTATGCAGAATATAATCTTCCCAAGAGTGTCCATTATCCTTATGGGATAAAAATGTACGCTGAACTATAAGGAAACTTATAGAAGTAGAGATAAAAAGCTCTACGATAACAAAA
>CALEBD010000293.1 GCA_937944945.1 uncultured Clostridium sp.
TGATAAGATTTTCTAGTAACTAATGTACGAAGATCATCAATTCTTTTTTGATCTTGTTCAAATCCAGTTTGTTTGAAATTAATACCAGAATATCTAGTTTTAATAAATTTATCTAACCCAGCCATTAACCAATACTCAATATCTGAAGTAGTAGGTTTTGTTAGATTATCATCTAATTTATCTATTTCTAATTCAAAAGCTGTTTGTAAATCAATATACTTCATTATTGTTGATTATTTGGTTGTTTTACTTGTAATCTATATTTACCTTCAGTAATAAACATATTAACTGCTAAATCTACAATTTCACTATGAATTGATTCTGGCAGTTCACATTTACTAGCTCCATCAGTAGTATTGAATCTTAATGGTTTTCTATAATAAGTCAATGTAACATTACCTAATGTAGTATATGCATCTACTGCTACTTCTATATAGTTATATTTAGTAGTAGGATCTGATACTAATGCAACAGCAGGTTGCCTAATAATAGGAGTATTGTATGCTGTTTTAATAAACTTACCAAGATCTCTATACTTAACCAATTGATTATCTACTCTAACAAAATCTTTATATTGTTTATAAGTACCCTTTACCTTACTAAAGGAATGTACATATAAGAAATATTCTTCAGTAGATACATATGGTAATCTGTATCTTGTAAAACCATTAAGAGTAGTACCTGTTGCGGTTAACTCTTTTTCTACTAATAAACTCTTAATAGAATCTGTATTTCTAGTATGTATATTGGTTTCAGTTTCCATTTGGTCGTCACCAACATAGTTCATCATTACATACCTATCTTGAGCTTCATTTAGTATTGAAAATATAAGATCAGAGTTAGGTTTCTCATCTACAATAAGATCTGGGCTAATAAGTTGAATTCGTCTCTCGAATTCCATTTGCATTTCCTTACTACTCATATTACTCTGATAATTGTGCTACGTACTGTGGATGTGTTTGAGTTCTTGGAGAATATTCTCAATTGCCATGTCAGCAGCTAGTTTAACTACTTCATATTGCATATACTCTGGAATTTCGTCTAGAGTAGACGTAATATCTTGATTATTAATCTTTCTCGGATATGCTAAATAAGTAATATCTATAGTATAGGGACCTACCATAAGATCCCTATCTATAAATACTATTAACTTATTATCCTCTAGTATTGCTACAGGTTCCTCG
>CALEBD010000294.1 GCA_937944945.1 uncultured Clostridium sp.
TAAAAGTAGCTATCATAGGTTCTGGACCAGCTGGTCTTACTGTTGCATTTGATCTTGCTAAAAGAGGATATGATGTAACAATATTTGAAAAAAATGAAAGAATTGGTGGGGTATTAGCATATGGTATTCCTGAATTCAGATTACCTAGAAAATTAATAGATTTATTAGTTGCTCGTCTTTTAGACCTTGGCGTTAAAATAAAAATAAATTCTATCGTAACATTAAATAAATTATTTAAAGACGGTTATAAATCAATCTTTATCGGAACAGGAGTATGGAATCCAAAAAGACTTGATATAAAAGGTGAAACATTTGGTCATTCTCATTACGCTATAGATTATTTAAAAAGTCCACAATACTACTCTTTAGGTAAAAAAGTTGTAGTTATCGGTGCAGGTAACGTGGCTATGGATGCTGCTAGAACTGCAAAAAGAAATGGTGCAGAAGAAGTCTATATAGCTTATAGACGTAACTTTGAAGATATGACAGCAACAAAACATGAAATATCAGAAGCTCAAAATGAAGGAGTTTTATTCAAAACATTTGAAGCTCCTGTTGAAATTGTAGATGAAGGTATAATCCTTGCTCGTACAGAAAAAGTAGAAGTTGACGGAAGAAGTAGTGTATCTATTGTCCCTGATAGTGAATATTTATTTGAATGTGACTCTATCTTAATAGCTGTAAGTCAAGCACCTAAAAATACTATAGTAGTTAATAATAAAGGTGTTGATACTACTAAACGTGGTCATATCGAAACAGATGAAAAAGGTCATACTACAAAAGAAGGCGTATTTGCATGTGGAGATGTTGTTCTTGGTGCAAGTACTGTAATACAAGCCGTAAATTCAGCTAAAATAGTTAGTGAATCTATGCATGAATATTTACAAGAAGTAGCTGAAGAAGCAGCAATTTAATAAATAAAAAAACAGTATTGAAAATCTAATTAGACACTCAATACTGTTTTTTATTGTTCCATGTGGAACCTTAATTATTATCTATTTTTATAGCAGTCCATGCATCATCATACATTTGCTTAGTCTTTAAATCAAAGTCTTTATATAATTCACATCTACTCATAATCTCTTTAGTCATATAAGCATTTGGATTATCTTGAATTTCTTTTGGTTGTGCTAATCTAGCTTCTTTATTTGGTGTTGTATACCCTATTTCATCAGCTATTCTTAATGCACTTTCTTTATCGCTGACAAAGTTTATGAATTTTTCTGCACCTTCTACATTTTTAGCATTTGAAGTTATACATAAACTATCAATCCAGAAGTTTGCTCCCTCTTTTGGTACAATATAAACTAAGTTTGGATATTCATCTTGAAGATTTAGACCTTCTCCAGACCAAATCATATTTATATTAGTTTCTCCAGCTGGTATCATAGTTGTTCCGTTGTCTACTCCATATATAGGATTGATTAACTTTCTTTGTTCTAATAATAATTCTTTGGCTTCGTTTATTTCGTCTTTATTAGTTGAGTTTAAAGAATATCCTAGTTTCTTTAATGCTACACCTATTGTATCTCTATATGTATCAAACATAAAAATCTGATCTTTATATTTTTCATTCCATAGTATATCCCAACTATCTACTTTTTCTTTTACTACATCTTTATTGTATATAAGTCCTACTGTACCGAACATATATGGTACTGAATATTTATTTCCTGGATCCATATCTAAATTTAGATATTGTTCATCCATTTGAGATATGTTTGGTATGTTTTCTTTATTTAATTCTTGAACTAAACCTTTTTCAATCATTCTAGGCATTAATGCATCTGATACTAAAACAACATCATATTGACCTGCACCACTGTTTATTTTTTGATACATAGCTTCCATATCATCAAAAGTTTCCATGTTTACTTTGATGTTGTATTTCTTTTCAAATTCTTTTATAGTTTCATCATCGATATTTTCTCC
>CALEBD010000295.1 GCA_937944945.1 uncultured Clostridium sp.
AATTATACATTATCCACAAACCAGATAATATATAATTTCCTTAGAATTAAAAAAGCCCAGGATAAATTTAAATATCTCTGGGCTTTTTCTATTTATTTAAACGTCTTCTTCTTTTTGTAGCTCTTTTTAATCGTTTATTTAGCGCCATTTTGTCGCCTTTTGCCAAATCATTTCTAAATCTGGACATTTCTGCCATAAAGTCATCAATTACTTCTAGTAAATTTTCTTTGTTTCCTAAAAATAACTCAGTCCATAAATCTTCATTTATGTCTGCAACTCTTGTCGCATCTCTATAGCTTCCTCCCATATAGATTTCTGTATTTCTAGCTTCCACATCACTATTTATCAATGATACTGCCACAACATGCGGCAGATGTGAAGTAAATGCGATAATCTGGTCGTGAAAATCTGAGCTAATTCTTATAATTCTTTTAAAACCAAGCTTATATATTATAGATTGTAAAAAGAGGACATTGTCATCATTATTTCTCTCTGTATCTACTAATAGATAATTGGCACCTTTATAACATTGGGCGCTTGCATGGTCAATTCCCTTATTTTCACGCCCTGCCATAGGATGACCAAAAATAAAATCTATATTATCTGGTATAATATCATCTAATTCTTTAATTAAGGTTCCTTTAATCCCTGCAACATCTGTAACTATAGCGCCATCTTTAAAATTATTTTTATTCTCTAGGATAAAATTTTTTATTATTTTCGGATAAATGCATATAATCACTAAGTCAGATATTTTTAGAAACTCTCTTGCATTATCTGAACCATCTTTTATAATTCCCATATCTTTTGCTTTTTCTATCGATTCTTTATTTAAATCTATAGCATATACATCGTCAAAACCAGCTTCTTTAAATGCCATGGCAAAGGAGCCACCAATAACTCCTAAACCGACAATTGTGATTTTCATACTATATTGTTACACCTTCTAATTCAGTGTATACTTGCAATTGCTTCATTATTTTATCAAATGTATCTGGTTTTATTGATTGTTTTCCATCACATAGTGCTTTTGCTGGATTGTTATGTACTTCTATCATAAGTCCATCTGCACCAACTGCTATAGCCGCTTTTGCAAGTGGCTCAACTAAGTCACGTTTACCAGTTGCATGAGATGGATCTATTATTATTGGCAGATGTGATTTTTGTTTTATAACTGGTACTGCGCTTAGGTCTAATGTATTTCTTGTCGCTGTTTCAAATGTTCTTATTCCTCTTTCACAAAGAATTACATTTTCATTTCCTCCAGCCATTATATACTCTGCACTCATCAGCCATTCTTCTATTGTAGAGCTCATTCCTCTTTTTAATAATACGGGTGTTTTAGTTTTTCCTACTTCTTTTAATAAATCAAAGTTTTGCATGTTTCTCGCACCGATTTGTATTACATCTACATCTTCTACAAATTTATCTAAGTACGCTGTAGACATTAATTCTGTTACTATTGGAAGATTAGTTTCTTGTTTTGCTATTTTTAATAATTCTAATCCTTCTAGTTCTAAACCTTGGAAACTATATGGTGATGTTCTCGGTTTAAAAGCTCCTCCTCTTAAGAAGTTTGCCCCTGATTTTTTTACTGCTTTTGCTATTTCTACGATTTGTTCTTCACTTTCTACAGAACAAGGTCCAGCCATTATTCCAAGATGTCCTCCACCTACTTTTGTTCCGTTCACATCTACTATTGTAGGTTCTGGATGGAATAATTTATTAGCTTTTTTATATGGTTCTTGTACTTTTAATATTTTTTCTACACATTTAAATGTCAATAATTCATCTGGATCTATATATGATGTATCCCCCACTAAGCCCAATACAGATGTTGCAATACCTTCTATTTTATCGACTGCTGCTCCTCTGCTTTCTACTGCTTCAACAACTTCATTTAATTCTTCTTGTGTGAATCCTGGTTTCATTACTATTATCATATCTATTCTCCTCCCACATCCACTTTGAATGCTTTATATTATTTTAAACATTTAATTATTTACCCCTTAAAACTTCTATTATTTTTATAGTATTATTGTATCTCCTAATACTATCTCTTTACCTTCTACTTCTGCATATTTTTTTACAGTTTGCATTATTTTATCAAATGCGTCTGGTTTTATTGATTGTTTTCCATCACATAATGCTTTTTCTGGATTGTTGTGTACTTCTATCATAAGCCCATCTGCACCAACTGCCATAGCAGCTTTTGCAAGTGGTTCTACTAAGTCACGTTTCCCAGTTGCATGAGATGGGTCTATTATTATTGGCAGATGTGATTTTTGTTTTATAACTGGTACTGCGCTTAGGT
>CALEBD010000296.1 GCA_937944945.1 uncultured Clostridium sp.
TATGAAAACTACGAAAATAACTGCAATAAAGAAAGTAAAATCCACATCTATTCAGTGACAAAGAGCATAATCTCACTTTTAATAGGAATAGCTTTGGATAAGGGCTATATAAAAGATATAAATCAAAAAATTCTCGCTTTCTTTCCAGATTATAAAAAAGATAAATCAAACAAAACTATAGAAAATATCACCTTAAAAGATATGCTCACAATGACAGCACCTTTTAAATATAAAGATGCTCCATATATAATCTATAGATAAAAACAACTGGGTAGCTGGCACAAACAACTTAAATACTGCTGGGTGGGGGCTTTGTTTAAGCACAATAGACATGGCTAAAATCGGTCAATTATACTTAAATTATGGCGTGTATAATTGTAAAAGAATTGTATCTACAAAATGGATAAAAAAAAGCACTTCACCTCATATAAATCTGGGAGATTTGAGCTATGGGTATTTGTGGTGGATATTAGATGATCATAGTTTTGTAGCTATGGGAGACGGCGGAAACAGCATATATGTAGATACAAAGGACAATATTGTAATTGCTATTTCCGCACTCTTTGTCCCAAATTCCTCAGAAAAAATAGAGCTGATTAAACATTATATAAAACCAGCTTTTGAATAATATTTTAATTAAAATTTTGGTGACATAAATCTATTTAAGATTTGATAACTAGCTAAGACCTGCAAAGCAAGTCTTAGCTTTTTTATACTTTTTATAGTTACTGTGTTTTACTTTATCTAATCATTTTATATTTTCTAGTAACCTTTACTTAATATAATAATTTTTACTTGTTCTAATAACTTTTACTTTATATAATCATTTTACCTAATTCTTATCTAAAACTATCTCTCAAAAACTTCTACATATTTAGTAGATGCAGTTATATAAACACCTAATTTCAATTTATACATATCTGTTCCTGTTCTCTCTATCTTTTCAACAACAGCATATACTCCTCCTTTTTTAACTACACCGACTACACTTTCATCAGTAAAATCAGCTGCACTACGTATATTTACTTCATCAGCTATTACTCTTAGGTATAGAGTCTTTTTTCCTGTAGTACTACTTTCTGTAGATGTTTTAGAAACGTATTTCATCCCAAAATACTCACAAACTGCCTTACAAACTGCTTCTGCACATTTTTCTTGATGTGATGGGTTTAACATAAGTTTTGCTTCTTTTTCGTAATCCATAAATCCATATTCAATCAATATTGCAGGCATATTTGTTTGTCTTAAAATAGCTAATGTAAATCCGCTCATATCTACATCTCTCATCAAACCGTAGTTGTATTCATAGTCGATATCTGCTGCTAAATGTTTTACTGCTAGATTTCCTAATTTAATAGATTTTGAAGAAGAGTTTTTTGTACGTAAAACAAGTAATCCTTTTGCTTTTGTTTGCCAAACTGACGCTGTTCCAATTGCATTGTAATGGTTTGAAATTAATATATCTGCACCTGCTTTATTTGCCTTATATGATCTTGTAGAAAGTGATACATCTGTTTTTCCAGTCATATCAGCAGTATACATATAGCCGATATTGCATCTAGTAAGTGCTTTTGCCAAATATTCAGATACTGCTCTATTCCATTCATTTTCTTTAATTACTTCGCCTTTTTTTCTAACTAAGACTCCATTAACATACAAATCGGAAGATAATTTTACAGAACGCTTACCACCAGTAGTCATTCCGTGTCCAGCATCAATAGCTACTAAATATTTACTCATAGTCATCAAATCCTTCCTTTTTTAAAGTGTAGCAATAGGCTAATGCACAGTCCTATCACTTTATATTACCACTTTATACATAATTATGATTTTTTCTACAATTTGACACTATTTTAGATATTATTTTTAGATGACTAAATAATTTTTGTAATATATAAAATTAATATGTTAAAATATATACTATAAGGTAAAATTACCAATTTTACTTTATTTTGTATTTATATAACATATGGGGAGGGAATATTTAATGTTAAATGAATTCAAAAACTTAAATTCAAGTAAAAAAGTAATAGTAGGACTTATAGCTCTTTTAATTTTGCCAATAACTTTATTATTACTATCAGGTGAATTCTTAGTTAAAAGTATTAAAGACAGAAAAATACCAAAAGCTATAATAGCAGGTGTATTATGTGTCTTATTTGTAGCTCCAAGCTTAGACTACATCTCAAAGGTACTCAGCTCTGACTCAACTTCGACTAATAAGGTCACATCTTTAGAGAGCGAGATAACTTCTTTAGAAAATAAAATTTCTTCTAAAGATGATGAAATCAAATCTTTAAAAGCTAAATTAAATTCATCAAATGAAGAAGTTTCAACACTAGAAAGCAAAGTAAGTTCACTAGAAGATAAGATAGCATCAACAGAAAAAGACTCAGAAGATGCTACTGACAGTACTACTGATTTAAACGATTCTTCTGACAATACTACTACTTCTAGTGATAATTCTAATAGTAGCTCTAACTCTAACAGCTCTAGCAATTATAGTTCTAACAATTCAAGCAGCTACACTTCTAAAAACTCAAGTAGCTATAGTGGAAATAGTTCAAGCAGTTATAGTGGTAGTAGCTCAAGTAGTTATGGTAGCAGTGAAATAGTATATTGTAACGGTGGTAGATCTAAATCAAATAAATACCACAAAACACCGACTGCTCACAATATGGAAGGTGCAATAAGAATGACAAGACAACAAGCAGAGGCTGCTGGTTATGTCGCTTGTAAAAGATGTTATTAATATTAATATTAATAACATACAAAATTAATAAAATACAAACTAAAAGCAGAGGTAATACTACCTCTGCTTTTTTATGATAAAATATAAAAATATCAACATTTATTTAAAACATAGCCTTTTATAAAAAAAGACCGTTACAAATTTTAATATGTAACAGTCAAATATTTTTATAATTTATTTAAATCAACTTTGAACATAGGTAATCT
This sequence comes from uncultured Clostridium sp., assembly GCA_937944945.1. Taxonomy (GTDB): domain Bacteria; phylum Bacillota; class Clostridia; order Peptostreptococcales; family Peptostreptococcaceae; genus Intestinibacter. The sequence continues at coordinate 2,959 of CALEBD010000296.1, forward strand.
AAATTTAACTTATATCATTTTTCTAATTACTGCAAATAAACCACCTATAGATGCTATGATAACTCCTATATATCCTCCAACCCCTGCGTCAGAAGTTTTTGGAGTATCATTACTTTTTGGTTGCCCTATTAATAATTCATCTTCTTGATTATCTTTCTGTTCCTGATTATTATCTGGCTGGTAACCTTCAGCATAATCCTTTATCGGTGTTGTTTGACTATCGTCTACACCTTCGTCTTCATTTTCATCTATATCTTCTGAATTATCTTGACTTTCTTGATTATTATCTGATTGATAATCTTCAACATAATCATTTATTGGTATTATTTCACTATCGTCTATCTCTTCATTTTCATCTACATCTTCTAGATTATCATCTATATCGTAATCTTCATCTATATCTAAATTTCGTTCTTCAACTTGAGTTGGGTTTATTTCATTAGCAAATATTTGTGTAGCCCCAAGTGGAACCATACCTGTTGCTATAAATGCACTTAATCCTAATATTTTTATTTTATTGTTCATATTTTACCTCCTAAATTCTACTTTTTTGTTTATCACTATCAATTAATTATTTGTTAATTTAATCAATTTATTAAGTTCTGCTTTGTCTATTTTTCCATATATATTTTGGTATGAATAAGAATATCCTTTATTGCTCCAAATTGCGTAATTTATACTATCCGCACTGTAGTATGAAATATTTACTCCTTGGATTGTTTCTGTTTTAAAAAATTTTCCATCAGGAATTCCGATTATATCTTTATCCCCTTTTACGATATCAAATTCAGTACCATCTTTGTATATTATTCGTCCCTGTTTATCTCTATTTTTTTCTCCAATAACAAAATACTTATCAACTTCTTTATCTAAAACCGGAACAGTAAATCCTAAATCTGATTCCATTTTTTTGATTGAACTTACTTCCTTTAATAGATTTTTTTTTGAATCAGAACCTGATACTTTATTATTTTCATCATTCATAAATTCTTTTCCATCTTCTTTTAATACTATATTATCTAGAGTATTTGTTTTTTGATTGAAAAATACTACACCTATAGCTATAGCAATTATTGAAACTGAAGCAATACTTATAAATTTTTTATGATTTTTTTGTGCTATATTCTGTGCTTTGTTCAAGTATTTTTCAAACCTTATAATTTTTTTTGACTTATTACAGTTATCATACTCCTCAAGTAAAAACTCGTCATCTATATCTCCAAATGCATCCAGAAATTTATTTTCATCAATCATATATATTGACCTCTTTCTTCTAAAAACTCTTTCAATTTTGTTCTAAACCTTGATAATGTCATTTTCACATTGCTTTGGCTTAAATTATTTTTTTCAGCAATATCTTTTATAGAATATAAATACCAATATCGCTGAACTATTATTATCCTTTTTTCCCTTGGCAAAGATTTTAAAAATTCATTTATATATTTTGTTAGATATTTTTCTTCCATTTCTGTATCAATATCATTTTGACTAGGTATACATTCTTTTAATTCATCCAGAACTAGTGGCACTTCTCCCTTGCGTTTTTGACAATTCTTGCTTTTATAAATATTTAAAGCTAAATTTCTTGTAATTTTACCTAGAAATGCTTTTAAAATTTTCGGTCTTGTCGGTGGAATTGAATTCCATGTTTTTAAAT
>CALEBD010000297.1 GCA_937944945.1 uncultured Clostridium sp.
CACAATCCGATTTTACTGAAATATGCTTCCGTATTTCCGTATTCGTCTCTGAATAACCTCAAAAATTCTTCCATATACATTTCTTAAAATCTACATAGCAATTAGATTGATTACAAAGCTGTTTCTTTTAAATTATATTTAAAATCATCTGCCTGCAAACAATCATGTATTATATCCATTATTTGCTTTCTTTCTTTTTGATTGAAAACAAATAAGATGTTATGTCCTATATCTTTTTTCCAAGAGTCAATACAATATAATACTATACTCATATACATTCTAAAATCATCAAAAGATAACTTTGAAAGATTTTCTGAAATTAATAACTCTAGAATCTATAATAACTATAAGTATAACTATACATTATCTAATTACAAAAATTTAATTGCAAATCAATTTACGTCAGATAATGTTACTTTATCATATTATGATGATTTTGGAGATGTTAAAACTAGAGAAATTTTAGATTACAAATCTATAAATCCTCAAGTGTTAATTCAAATGTTAAGCGATAATCAAAATATTAGATTTAGTAATAGAATTATGAAAATTGCTAATAGAAAATATAAAGCATTTGAGCAAAGTTTAAGATTTGTAGGTACTCGTATTCCTTGTCAGTCAATGCAGTCATTCATGCCAATGGAAGTAGTTGCATTTACTGATAGCGATATAAATGAGGTCTACGTACCAACCAATCAGACATGGTTGCAAGGGTCTGATTATGATATCGATAAAGTTTATATATTAGGTTATTCTATTTCTAATAATGGAGAATTACTTACAAATGCAGAAGATCCAAAAATGTCTCCATTTTTAAAACAGGATGCTCTAAGAAATACAATTGTAAATGGCATATTTGATGTAATACTGAGTCCTAAAAATCAAATTAACCTTACAATGCCTATTACAACATCTCATATGCAAGAACTTGCAAGTAAGTCTGTATTGGGAGAAAGTGCAAAAATTATGAATCCTTATAATTCTGCTAGTAAATATTTAATGCAAATTCAAAATATGGTTGGTAAAACTGTAATTGGTAATGTTGCTACAGGATTAAAGAGTTTCTTTGCCCTATCTAACTTATATAATACTAGGTTTAAACAAGTTTATGACAGTATTGTAAATAGAGATTTTGATACAACTAGACAACTTTTAAGTAGATATTCATTTATTAAAGGTTCTCAACGTAATGGAACAGAACAATTAATTACATTAGCAAATGTAGATTTTTCTATGTTTGAAAATGATCCTGAATGAATTTCTAAATATAATGTTCCTGCAGATATTGCAAATAATATTATCCAACTGATAGACTTCCAAAGAAGACTAACTGATAAGTCTCTTGATATGGGAGAACTTTTAAATGCAGCTACTGATCCAATGTAACTTATTGATAATCAATAAGTTAGTATTGTCAGTTAACTCCGTGAATTCAGGGAACGCCCTTAGAGATTTAAATACTAAGCAATTATAGTAATATAATTGTGGCTGAACTAATCACTCAGGTATAGTAACAAGTTTAAATATTGGGCAATCCTGATCTAAGCTTCCCAATAGGAAGAAAGAGCATCGACTATCGAAATGCAGAAATGACAGAGTAGAGTAGGATTTAAGTAAATCCGAAGTGCGGAGACCTCATTAAGGTAAGATATAGTCAGAACTTATGGGAAACCATAAGAGAATTTATGGGAACGATAAATTCGAAACACAATTGAATGCTAAGGAATTAATTCTTAAGAAAATTAATGCAGACTCTAATTGGGTTGACCTTTACGTATATAGTTTAATGCTTGGAGAGGATTTAAGAAGAATTGGAGATTTAATGGTATCTGAAGAAGTTACTAAACTTGTATCGGAATATAATACAAATCTTTGAACAGATCCAATTCCAAAAAATAAAATTCATTTCATTGATCAAGCTATTGATGATCCTTCAAGATATGCAGTTTATAAACCAAATGCATCTGAGGCTGATATTAAAAAAGCAAATGAGAGAACTGAAATTTTATTTAAAACATTAAAGAAGAAGGCTAAAGGTGCAGAAGAAATTAGAATTTTAGGTAGGTTATTAAAAATTAATCAAGGACTTCCTACAGATAAATGAGGAAAATATTCTTATATTAAGGGAATTGAAACATTTATTAATGATAAGTTTAAAGATGAAATTGGAGAGAAATTTAATCTACTAAAGTTTGCTGCTAATGAAGAATACAGATTACAACAAATTGATAACTATGAAAAGGTTAAGACTACATTTAATATATTAGATGTTATAGCTAGTGTTCCGCACTTCAAAGAAATGTTTAATATTCTAAGTATTGATAATGAAGTCCTTAACCGATTATCAGTTAGAAATCAAGTTGAATCTATTGTTATAGATGAAACTACTCCTAAAAGAGGAAATAAGTTATCTATAGAAGAATTTAGACAAACTAGAAATAATGTTGATGATTTCTTAATTGATTCGTGAATTAAAACTAAAAATTTAAGTTTTCAAGTTCCAATTAATCAAAAATATAAAGTAGAAAATTCTATTTTAATTAATAAAGATGAAAACTTTATAATTAATCTAGATAATAAGGACAATATTGATTCATTTAGAATGTATATTGAAGATTATATTATTCCTACACTTAAAGAGAAATTACCTGATAATGCATTTATTAAATATTTATGTTTTGGATTAAAAACTGATTCAGAAGGTAAGGAAAGAGGTTTTTATAAACTTCCATTTAATATGATGCAGATAGATAATAGTCAAAAGACTAAAGCTCTTTATGAACAAATTTTACGGGATTTTAATAGTTTAAATAAAGTTACGATTCCTGAGTTTGGAGCTCTAAATCCTGTTAATGCCTTTTATTTATATAACTTAATTGTTAATAAAGATGGTTTTGGGCAGGCTTCATTAACTCGTTTATTTGAGGACTTAGTAGCAAGCGGAGATAATTCATTATGGGTTGTTGATTATAATAATTGAATTGACCAACAAAATCCACAAGAACTTGCAAATACGTTCCTAAAACAAGATCCAAATGATAGTATGGCAGAAAGAGCAGAAGCAGTACTTATCAATGCCGCAAATGAAAATGTTGAAACTATTGGATTTAAATCTGAAGAAAATACTTCTTTAGATAGAGATTATAACGATTCAACTATAGATACTACTAAACCAATATTAGTATCTGATGGAAATGAGCAGTATAGACAAGTAAGATTCAATATTCCTAAAACAGATATATCTGTCGAAGAAGCTTTAAAAGTTGCTAAAATTATTGAAGTTGCAGAAACAAAAGCAGATAAAAATAATGAAGAAGTTGTTTCTTATATTGATTTTGACTATTCTACAGAATGAGATATACCTGAAAGTGTAGCAGAGTTATTTGATGAAGGATATGATCAAAGAGTATATGCTGTAACTAATAAACTAATAGGTGAACATAACATATTAGTAGACGAGTTTAATAATACTAATACATCTTCTAAAAATCTTATATCTAGAACTCTAAAACACATTATCTTTAATTCAGGAGCTTTTGTTAGAACTGATCCAAATCAACTTACTTTATTTGATAACGGATCAACCAAATTCTATGACTTAAAAACTCCAATGTCTACTAAGATTACAGAATTAGTAAAAAATGTAAATTCTTTACAAAATATAAGATTAGTAACAGATCAGGATGTAATTAATGAAGACACTGCAACTAAAAATGCAAAAGGATTTATTAAAGAAGGAATAATTTATATTAATATTGATAGAGCTACAGATGATACTCTAATTCATGAATTCTCACATCTATACCTAGCAGATGCTAGAAATATGTATGCTGAGTCTTATTATAAGATTCTAGGTAATATACAAGATACTGAATTATGAAATAGAATGCGACAAAATCCTTATTATAAAAATAAGAAAGGATCTGACTTTGATGAAGAAGTTTTAGCAACTATGATTACAGATTATTATAATGGACATATTAAATCTGATGTAGAATTAGAAATTATAGATGAAATTCTTTCAATTGCTAATCCTGAACTTAAAGCTATTATTAATAGTGGAGAAATCATGCCATTCTATGATAGTTTTATTCATGAAAACTATAAACTTAGTCAAAAAGTAGCTACAGTCAAGAATAAATTAATGAATGATGATATTATAAAAGAAGATTGTAAATAATGGCAAGAAATTGTACATACGAAATTACGATAAACGGTGAAAAGAAAGTGTTCAACTCCGAAATGGAGTTGGACACGTTTCTTGACAACTACGTTCAAAATATGGTAGTTGATAATGTTGATGCAACACTACAAATAGATCAACAACAAGTCACTGTAGACAAAATAAGTGAAGCTATAAAAAAATATAAATCACTTGCTACAGAGTTTGAAATAACAAATGAAGACGGAGAAAAGGAAATTGCTTTAAAATTAGATAAATCAATGGGTGTTACTAAGTTCCTTACAACTTATGGAGATCCATTTGATTTAGCTAAAGTATTAGTTACAAAATTTAATCTTGAAGAGTATCTGAAAAGAGAAAAAGAAAGACTAATGAAAAAAGGCATGACTTCGAACGAAGCAGATAAATATTTGGAGGATCTACAAAAGAGTTGAACTCAACTAACCGATTATGGTACAGAAGTACATAAACTTTTTGAATCTGTAATTAATCCTGAAATAGAATATACTCCAAAATTATTAAATGAAGAGCAAGTATTGTTATTACAAAACCAATTAAGAGATTTTATAGAAGACACTAAAGAAAAATTTGGAAGAGACTGTAAATTTATTACTGAAATACCAATTGTTTCTGAAGATATAGCTGAACCTTATAAAGCAGCAGGATTAAATTCAATTAATGGTAGAATTGACTTATTAATTGTAGATAAAAATGGTAATGCTCATATTCGAGATTTTAAAGTATCTCGAAAAGCAGTAGGAGCTTGAGATGAAACTAGAAATGCATTATTAAACAATGTATGAGCTTCTACTAAAAAATTAGGTGCAGCATATCAGTTAAACTTCTATAAAGCTATGTTAGAACAACAAGGTATTAATGTAGCTACAGTAGGAATTATTCCTGTTAAACTTGATATTGATTATAAAAAAGATAATTCAGGAAATGATAATTTATCTCAAATTGATAATTTATCAGGTGTATACATTGATTCTGATAATATTATAGTAAATCCATCTAATACAATTGGAAAATATTATGATAGAGTTAGAGAAATTATTCCTATTAGACGTTTAACAGATTCATTTGATATTATTAAAACTATTGAAGAACCTATGAGTAAGTTCTTTCCTAATTATGAACTATCTTCAAAAGTTCAAAGAAAGAACGCAAACTTTAAGTTTTATAAAGAAAAAATCGTTCAATATATTAGTTCTTCTGCTCCTGAAGCAGGATATGGAAAATATAGATTCTGAAATGAATATAAACCTAAAGATTCTGTAAAAAGTAGGTGAGAATATGCTCAAACGGAAGAAGAACTTGATAAAAAGTTAGAGGACTATATAAAAAGTATTAATGAGCGACGTGGAAATGAGTTAGCTGATATTGCTCAGGATATTATAAATGTCCAGCAGGGATCGATGGATATTAACGATATTGCAAAGGATAATCCATACAAAGGAGACTTTTTACGTAGACATATTGAAAAATACATAGAAGGAGAATGACAATTTGAAAATAATCCATCATTTATTTCTGCAGGTTTACTAGTATTTACAAAGAATAAAGTATTAGAAATAGTATCTATTACAAATAATGTTACTCATCAAACAGTTAAACTTGAAAAGGGAACAAATATTTTAGGTTCAACAATAGCTAATCGAGATATTGATGAACATAAAATAATGTCTGCAACAAATGGAAATATTGACTTAATTAAGGTAATGGCATTACTAAATAGTGATGCTATTAAATATGAAAACTATCGAATTAATAAAATTGAAAGTATTAATATTTGGCAACAAACTGGTTCAGAACAATATTTTGATAAGTTATATGATAACTTTGTAGAATTATGTAGAATACA
>CALEBD010000298.1 GCA_937944945.1 uncultured Clostridium sp.
GATTTTGAAAATTGTAAAAAGAATAAATCTGAATATGGTATTTATAGAATACATGTGAAATATACTTTACCTGAAACAGGTGGAACAGGAATTTATTGGTATATGGCAGGTGGTATGTTGCTTATGATGGTAGCAGCAGTTGCTATATATAGAAAAAGGTATTATGAGTATATGAACAAATAGTTTTCCTATTTATTCATAACTCTTATATATTACTTCTGGCTTTGATTTTAATTTCTTATATCTTTCACAATATTCTATGTAGCTTCTATTCATCTCAACCCGTATAATTTCAGAATTATCTTCATACCATATATATAATATATTGCATCTTCAAATCCAGATGGCCTTCTATACTTGACTTTCCTCCAAATAGGGATAATACCTAATAAGTAATTAGTTACCATCTTACAATAATATCGGCCATCACTATCAAGGTAAATCTTATACTTGTTGTATTTGTTATTATGAATAAGGCTATTTGAAGAGTCTGTTATATTGCATAACCAGGTAATTACAATAAGTGTAATAAATGAAAGTAATACCACTGATATAACCCAAATTAAAGGTGCCATAGTTTATAATTTTAGTTCTGATTTTATAGTTAAAAGTTCTTGATAAGTCTGATATGTCGTCTTTCGTACATATTCTAAAGTCTTTCTCTTACCCAAAGAATTCACATCTTCATTATCTGGTAAGAATACCACCTTTACCTTTTTGAAGGGTACTAATTTGAAAGCTATGTCTAATGCCTTATCCTTAGCATCGGGATCAATTAATATAATAAACTTCTCTACTGGGCTTTTAATGAATTTATTTACTTGATATCTGCTGATACTTTTACCTCCAGTGGCAATCCCATTTTCTCCGATAGTCTCTGCATTAATTGCACCCTCACAAATATAAACGGTTTTGTATATTTCTAGAGCATCTGCATTATAAATAATAAAACTCTTTCCCAAACCAGTTACATCTACTTCTGGATTGTTATATTTGGGGCCAGCGCCCATATATAATCTGGCATTGAAATATGTTAATTGCCCATGCTCTGTAAATGGGATAATTATATAACCCAGGTACTTACCTTCATTGCAATATCCCCATCCCTTTCTGGCCAATTCATCTATATTGAATCCCCTTCTCTTTAAGTAATTTCTGGCTGACTTAGCCAATACGGAATTACCCATAGATATATTCCTGAATCCATCTGGGAGAAAAAATTCCTTCTTACCTTTTAATTCAACCTTCTCTTCTTTGAATACATATCCAGAATAATCACCAGATTCAAGTATATGCAATACTTCTTGAAAACTATCGATATTCTCTAGATACATGATTAATCCAATAGGGGAGGGATGTTCTCCACATCGGAAACAATTGCACCTATTACTTGAAAGGTTAATACCAAACTTCTTTTCTCTTCCACAGTATGGACAGTTTGATTTCATCCATGAATTTCTATAGTCGTAGGCTCCAATCTTCCTAATGAAGTATTGGTGCATCTTACCTTTGATATTGCTGTTAAGTTTCATATAAGTAAACAAAAATACCCGACCATGTTATCCATAGCCGGGTGATTATTACTTAATTGGTAATTTCTTACAGAACTCTGGTACTAAGTAATACATAATATAACCTCTCCTTATTTTATATAGTTCCATTTGAGCTTCGTCTAATCTAATAAAATTAGTAGGAAATGGAATACAGTATTCATCTTGGCTTTGATTATAATCTGCTTTCCTTACAAATGTACTACCATTGGGAATACACATCTTAAATGTGATAGAAGCTTTTGGATGATTTACATGAACCCACGGTTTAGTAAAATATCCAAGGGCATTGTCCTCATTTATTGGGCATACTACCTCATATCTATTACCAACTTGTCTTCTTAAGCATATCTCTTTAGAAGCTCTCCTACGGAATATCTTTAGCAATCTGATATCCATGATTACATATGTTCTACAGTATGAAACTCATTGAGATGAAGTATACTATGACATTGAGGACATATAATACTCTCTTCTCCAAAATGTCCCTGACCATAAGATAAATCTAAGAATACTTCATTTGGAAAACAGGCTATTAGCTTTTTACATTTGGGACAGGAAGTAACCTTTTCTCCAAACTTGGCCAAATCCATAGAATCAATAATACGTGCCATACAACTTTAATTATTAAGGTTTATAATGTGTTACTAAATATCACCAGTGGTTTTACTCCTCTTTTCAGAGTTTGCATTGGGATTACTTACCTTCTTTTTCTTTTTAAGCATATCATCTACTTGTCTACCCATGGACTCATCATATTTAGCTCTGGCTTCTCTTGAGAACTCTTTCATACGTTGTCTTTCTGGATCCATATTGAACATAACTCTACCGGTTGGAACTCCATCTCGTTGAACTACAACTTCCATTCTCATTATATTATGTTCTTCTTCATCGGGTGTAGAATTTAACCCCATTACGCATTTTGCATTTCTTATGATAGAAATAGCAGAAGCAATATCATTATCCTCGTATCTTGTTTCTTGATGCTTAGCGCCTTCTCTGGTAACATGTTGGGCAGTCCATATTGCATCTAGCCCAAGTTCATCACCCATATTATCTATATCAATATATACGTTGTTAATACGTTCTACATCATCCTTATCTCTGGAAATAGAAGCTAACTTTGCAGCATAGTCAATCATGATGACATGCACCTTTATACCTTTCTCTGATTCTAACTTCCTGACTAGATTCTTGATAGTATTACAATCGGCAATGGTTGCTGGTACACGCTCAACTATAAACTCTACACCAAGACGTTTATATTTACGCATGTGTCTTTGCTCCATCTTATCATAATCACCAGTTAACATCTCTCTCTTAGTTTTGTTGAGAGTAGATTGGATCATACGATCCATTAACTGGTTCTTACCATTCTCAGTATCAATATATAATACGTTCTTCCTCATTGCCAAGTATCCCCTTGCTATATTTATAAGTGCAAAGGTCTTTCTCCGTTTGGGTCGATCAATCAACACAAATAAAGAATTCTTAGGATACCCATCCCCATTACCCAACTTATTCAATTGCCAAAATGGAGTAGGAACTACATCCGGATCAACCTTTCTCATAAGTTGACGCATTGCAGTTCCACTAACCATTAACAATGGTTCATCCTTCTTTTGTGGCTTTGAATTTTGAAGGATCTTGGTTAGCTTTGATTGGTATGTTTCATATGAGTTATAATCTGAGAAATCCATACTCTCATTCAAAGCCTTTAATTCTATATAGGCAATGAACTTATGTATGTTTTCCAAAACTATATCTACATCCTTTAATGGCTTGTTATACAGTTCATATATTAACTTATGAATATTGGGGATATCTTCCTTTGTAACCAAATCTGTATAATCCTTGCCTTCCAATAAAGTCTTTACCTGTTCTATCATCAAAACTTCACTGGGGATTCTCTGATACTTCTTAACAAATTTGATCAAGGCTTCTACTAAGATAGAATGTTCTATCAGAGTAAAATACCCAGGCTTTATCTTTGAGATATATAAAAGAGATTCCTTGCCTTGTATCAGAAACCTTAATACTTCTAATTGAAACTCTATGGAAAAAGTGAATTTATCACATGAGTTTAACCTCTTCTTTACCTTGTTTTGTTTCATATATTATATAATATTCAGGATGTATTATCAATAGTATCTGCTAGATGATATAGTTCATGAAGCTCATCTTTGAACTAACTTCAACACAAACGGTGAAATAATTTTTATAAATTCATACAAGTTGTTACTTATTATATTATATTTGCATTGTTAAAAAATCTTTACTACTATGAAGGGCAATAACGGAAGTGAACTACATCGGTTAACAGAATTAAAACCTTATGATGAGGATTTGTTTAATAGGTTGTATAAAACCTGTAAACCATTAATCCGCAGATTAGTAAGGGGAATAGATTCTAGAAGATTTAATGTTACACCAGATATAATCAACTCTTTTTTCTGGGATAAGTTCTTGTATGTATTCAATAAATATCAAAGTGAGTATGATGAAGAAAGATTAAAGGCCACTCTTTTATCTTCCCTTCAAACTTTCAAGAGTAAGTTATTGCGTAATGCCTATACTAAACAGGCAGAGTTTAATCAGGAGTTAACTTCATTTGAAGTCTTATTTGATAATAACAAGGAATTACTTGATGACTCAGGAGAAACTCGTATCAAGGAAGAACAATCACAAAGATTCCATGAATACATGAAAGAACATCTTACACCTGATGAGTATTTGGTTATGAAGATACAGCTTGAACCCCCCAAATGGTTTGAGTCAAGAATAAAGGAATCACACGGTAAGTTATCTATCCTTCACTTGATTGATTACTTTGAGTTGCCAAGAGATAAATTTGCAGTAAATATGTTTTCTCACATGAGAAAGAACATACAAAAAACTTTAGAACAAGCTGCTGTAGATCTTAGACAATAAAAAAGCCAGAGCAGGATTAAACATAATCCCACTCCGGCCCCACTTAACCAACTCAACTATGGCTTGTGTTTAATATGTATCTATACATTCGGAGTAATTGATACATCTCCAATGTTACATAAATCCCATACATCATTCAACATAAATGGGATAAATGTAGTACCAAAATAAGTACTTCTGATAGCAGAAGATGAACCACTTATAGTACTCACTACTACTTCCAAATAGAAATTATCAGATGAATCATTTCGTAAGTAAACAAAGATATGACCATTTACTTCTTGCTCTAATCCAGTCTGAGTAGTATTCACCATCAATGGCATACTTTGCAATAACAACTTCCCGCCAGATGCCTGAGCAGTTACCTTCTTATAGAAGTCGTATAGATTCTTTAATACATAAGGCTTGAAATGTAAAGCCAATTCAGAATTCAAATCTAACCTGAAAGTACCTTGTGTATATGGGGAAGAAGTGTTACTAAGGTATACATACCAAGATAAGTTTATACCTGTTGGGTACAATCTGAAAGTTATTCCACAAGTATCACTTGAAGTTAAACCTCCACTCTTCGTATCTATGAATACTCTAGTATATCTCTTATCCCTTTCTGATGATGTATCCAATACATCGGCTGTATTGGTGAACCTATTAAAGAAGTTATTTAATACTAATGCCAGATAATAACTTGGATCGTCAGAAGGTTTTACTACTTTTGAACTTTTACCATTACCTACTAGATCATAGTAAGAATCTGATATTTGACCATCTTTATTTATTAGGCATATAATACCAGCGGTTATAGAACCAGATTCTCCAGTTCCTTGAAAATCACCAGATAAGCTTCCCCTAATGTCACTTGGATTAGTTAACCTAACAGTACTCGATCCAAGACTTAGTCCCCA
>CALEBD010000299.1 GCA_937944945.1 uncultured Clostridium sp.
CCTCGACGCAGAGGGCAAGCCCCTCGGACGTGTTGCAGCTAAGGCTGCTCATATCCTCAGAGGCAAGCACAAGCCCACTTACACTCCCAATGTGGACTGCGGCGACCATGTTATCATCATCAACTGCTCTAAGGCTATCCTTACAGGAAGAAAGCTCGAGCAGAAGAAGTTCTACTGGCACACAGGCTGGATCGGCGGTCTCAAGTCGATCTCTTACAAGGATCTTATGGCTAATCAGGCTGACAGAGCTATGACAATTGCTGTCAATGGTATGCTCCCCAACAACAGCCTCGGCAGAGAGCAGATCAAGAGACTCAGAACCTATAAGGACGCTGCACACAAGCACGAGGCTCAGAAGCCCGTTGCTTACGAGCTTTAATCAGGAGGTGCTTTATAATGTACGAATCAAAAGTTAAATATTACTATGGAACAGGCAGAAGAAAAAGCAGAAAAAGAGTATAATGAATTTAATAAAAATCAAAAAATAGTTTCAGATTTTGACAAATTACTTATTGAAGCAAATAGATTAAATAATAAAATGTAGAAAAAGCTGAAGTAATAAAAATTTGAACTAGCAATCAAAGGATTTAAAGAAAAATGAGATAATGCTTGTAATTTGACATTAAGCTAAAAAATGTGTATAATGTAAACTATTGGTGATAGAATTCCAATTTTAGGAACTAATTAATTGACTACCTAACTAGGAGGGCAAATTATGAGCAGTATAAGGACAATATTAAAAAAAGAAATGGAAAAAAGTAATGGTGCTGCTAGATTAGTGAAAGTGCCGAAACATATGAGGCCAACTGCAGAATCTCTTGAAAAATTGGATAGAGAAATCAGTGCTCAAATCGAGTCGAACCATAGGAGTGGATTGGACACTAAAAAATAAAAAAGAAAATGTCTGGGTAAAGTTACTCCAGGCATTTTCTTTTAATCATATAAATTTCAATTTTCATTGTTATTTTAATAGTTCAACTTGATATTATGTGTGAGCTAAAAATGTCCAAATCTTTGAGTAAAATAAATTCGAAAAATGGACATTTTTTATAATGAAAAAAATCAACAATACCAATGCTTTTGAACAAAATAGATGACATATTTTACTCACTAGGGTAGGTGTGTGATAGTGAAAACTATCACATATCTACCCTTAAACTATTTATGAGCAAATGTGGACATATTTAAAAAATTAAAAAAATAAATTTAAAGTAAGGGAGAATTTTTATAAGAAAACAGATGTATATATAGTATAGGGAGAGTGAATTAATATGAGTGAAACTTTCAAAATTAATATGTACTTCGACGAAAAGGGTGAAGAGTTAGAAAGATTAATAAAATATTTAATAATTAATACCTTAAAAAAAAATACTTTTGGACATTAAGAATTTGTTCTAAATAAAATATAATAGAAATTAGATACAAATACGCGGACTTTAAAATGTTCTAATAAGTGCCAATGTTTTAATGTCCGCTTTTGTTATTAACAGCATATAAGGGAGAAAAGATGCTTGAACAAATAGAAAAAACAATATACAAAGTAGCAATTTATATAAGACTATCAAAAGAAGATGTAGATAGAGGCTATGATGAAAGTGAAAGTATAAAAAATCAAAGAACCTTACTAACAGAATATGTACAAAAATTAGGATGGAAGTACCAATTAATAGATACATATATAGATCAAGGATTTACTGGAACAAATTTTAATAGACCAGATTTTCGAAGAATGGTAAGAGATATAGAAAATGGAAAAATTAATATGGTTGTAACAAAAGATTTATCTCGTTTAGGTCGTGATTATATAGAAACGGGCGAATATATAGAAAAATGGTTTCCAGAAAATAATGTAAGATATGTTTCGGTAACAGATGGAATAGATACTTTTGAATCATCAAATGGTAACAATGACATTGCACCTTTTAAATCAATATTAAATGATATGTATTCAAAAGACTTATCAAAAAAAATTAGAACAGCAC
Organism: uncultured Clostridium sp.; assembly: GCA_937944945.1. Classification (GTDB taxonomy): domain Bacteria; phylum Bacillota; class Clostridia; order Peptostreptococcales; family Peptostreptococcaceae; genus Intestinibacter. The sequence goes on from CALEBD010000299.1 coordinate 1,983, forward strand.
TTCACACAATGCAAAAACAGGGGAAATGGGTAGGGGGAAAAACGCCACTTG
>CALEBD010000300.1 GCA_937944945.1 uncultured Clostridium sp.
AGATATAGGTACTACTTCTGTTGTTGTATGTTTAGTAAACTTAATCACAAATGAAGTAGTAGAAAAAGGTGCATCAGGAAATGGACAACTTCAATTTGGTGCAGACGTTATAAACAGAATAGTTTATGCAATAAAGAAAAACAACATAGAAAAAGCTAAAGCAGCTGTAGTTGATGATACTTTAAATATGTTGATAAACGAATTAGTAAAATCATCAGGTGTTAAAAGAAATAATATAGTAAGCGTTGTTGCATCAGGAAATACAACAATGTCTACTTTATTCTTAGGAATATTCCCTGATTATTTAAGATTAGAACCATTCATCCCACCATTTTTTAAATCACCAAAATTAAATGCAAAAGAAGTTGGGTTAGATATAAACCCAAGTGCAAATGTTTATTTATCACCAAATGTAGCTAGTTATGTTGGTGGAGATATCACATCAGGTGTACTTGCTTCTGGTATTTGGGCTAATGAAGAAAATGTTCTATTTATAGACTTAGGGACTAATGGTGAAATAGTATTTGGTAACCAAGATTTTATGATGAGTTGTGCATGCTCAGCAGGGCCAGCATTTGAAGGTGGAGGAATTAGTTGTGGTATGAGAGCATCTGCAGGAGCAGTAGATGGTGTAGATATAGACCCAGAAACTCTAGTTCCAAAATTAAATACTATAGATAATGAACCAGCTATTGGTATATGCGGTTCTGGTATAATCGATTTAATTTGTGAAATGCTTAAGAAAAAATTAATCGACAGAAGAGGAAAAATACACAGAGATTTAAATAATGAAAGAATAAGATTTGATGAAAATGATATTGGTGAATATGTACTAGCATTTGCTAAAGATAATGACCATCTACAAGACGATTTATTTATAACAGAAGTAGATATAGATAACTTTATAAGAACTAAAGGTGCTATATATTCTGGAGCAGCAACATTAGTAGAAAGTTTAGGTATGGATTTTGATTGTGTAGATAAAGTTTATATAGCAGGTGGTATAGGAAACCACTTAAATATTGAAAATTCAGTATTTATAGGATTACTTCCAGATATCGATAGAGATAAGTTCCAATACATAGGAAACAGTTCACTTATAGGATCTTACTTAACATTATTAAGTGATGAAGCTAAAGCTAAATTGGAAGAAATATCAGATGTAATGACATATGTTGAACTAAGCGTATACCCAACATATATGGATGAATTTATATCTTGTTGTTTCTTACCTCATACAAATATAGATGCTTTCCCAAGTGTAAAAGCTATATTAGAAGGGTAATTTAGTGATAACAAAATAGAATTGAAATAAAATACAATATTTGGATATTATGTTTGACTTTGGATAAATAACAGTGCTATACTTAAGGTATATGAATATTGTGTAACGAAATCATGAAGGTTTCTATAAGTATAGCAGTACTATAGAAATCTTTTTTGATTTTTTTTAGAAATCGCTTTAAAGTATTTATAGGAGGGTGATTTAAAATGTGTGAATCTTCAGCATTTGTATTAGGGAAAAATAATGAATTAACAAGAGTTATGGAAAACGTAGTTAACGTAAATCCTGTTAATGGAAAGGTATATCTAACTGATTTATTGGGAGAAGAAAAAATATTAGATGGATATATAAAAGAAATAAAATTAATGGATCATAAAATCATATTAGCTCAAGATTAATAATATAATATTATCTTAGCTTAAAAAAGATTAGATGAGGTATAGCACATGGTAATAGCAGTAATAGATGGAATGGGTGGGGGAATAGGAGCCCAAATAATATTATCTTTAAGAGAAGAATTACCAACATATATTGATATATATGCTTTAGGCACAAATTCAATTGCAACTAGTGCAATGATGAAATCCCATGCCAATAAAGGAGCAACAGGGGAAAATGCTATAGTAGTATCATCCAAAAAGGCAAGCGTAATAGTTGCACCAATCGCAGTAACAATGCCTAATACTATGATGGGTGAAGTTACTAGTAAAATTAGTGAAGCTATATGTGATAGTGAAGCTCTAAAAATATTACTACCTATAATGCCAGAGAATTTTTCTTTAGTAGGGGTAGAAAATAAACCACTATCTTTATTAATAAAAGATACAATAAAAGTCATAAAGAAAGAATTTAATATAAAGTAATTGGAGGACAAAGAAATGATATTTAACAGAGACATAATAAGACAACATCATGGAGATAACTGTGGATGTGGAGGACATGACCACGGGCATTCACATGGACATGAAGCAGCTCACACTCACAGTCATGGGGATGACTGCGGATGCGGGCATGACCACGGACATAGCCACGAAGAAGAACATGCACATGCACACGGAGACGATTGTGGATGCGGACATGACCATGATGATCACGGACATGATCATGGACATAGCCATGGAGATGACTGCGGGTGTGGTGGACATGACCACGCAACAGTAGTAGAAAATAAAGACGAAAAAACTTTAAATATACTATTAGTTCATTGGGTAAACCACAACCAATCTCACGAAGAATCATTCCAAGAATGGGTAGAAAAAGCTAAAGCTATGGGTAAAACAGAAACAGCTACTTGCATAGAAAAAGCTATAGAATATATGAATAAAGCTAACGAAATGTTAATGGAAGCTAAGAAAAGTATGTAATTGAGCATAAGAAGTAATACAATGTATTTGTATTACTTCTTTTTTGTGTTCAAAATGTAGGGGGGAGAAAATGAAGCAATCACCACATAAATATCTGAAAGATGGGCATATACATACACCATACTGTCCTCATGGGACAGATGATTCATTTGAAGAATACGTGCAAAAAGCTATACAAGTTGGGCTTGATGAAATATCATTTACAGAGCACTTTCCACTACCAGAAGGATTTGAAGACCCAGCCCCAGCCAAAGATAGCTCTATAGAATTAGATAAAATGGAAAGCTATATAAACGATGTAAAAAAAATAAAAGAAAAATATAAAGACCAAATAAAAATCAACATCGGCGCAGAAGTGGATTATATAGAAGGTTTTGAAGAAGAAATAAAAAACAACTTAAATAAATACGGTGAGTATTTGGAAGACGGCATTTTATCAGTTCATATGATAAAAATAGAGGACAAGTATTATTGTATGGACTTTAGTTGTGAAGAATTTGAAAAAATAGTAAACTTGCTCGGTTCAGTAGAATCAGTATATAATCTTTACTATGAAACACTTATAAAAGCTATTAATTCGGACTTAGGAAAATATAAACCTAAAAGAATAGGACATCTAAACTTAGTAAGAAAATACAATAAGAAGTTTCCATATGATTATTCAAATAATAAAAAATTAAAAGAATTAGTAAAACTAATATCAGATAGAGGATATGAACTCGATTATAACATAGCAGGATTATTTACAGAAGATTGTGGCGAAACTTATATAAGTGGATATCTCGCAGAATTGATTAAACAATATAATATAAAATTAGTTTTAGGTTCAGACTCACATAGTGCAAAGTATATAGATAAATATG
>CALEBD010000301.1 GCA_937944945.1 uncultured Clostridium sp.
AGGATTGAATATTTTGGATATAGGTACAGGTTCAGGAGCAATCACGATAAGCCTAGCAAAATATTTAGATAAATCACATGTAATATCAGCAGACATTTCTGATATTGCTTTAGAGATAGCATCAAAAAATGCGATTTCTAATAATGTAGATGAACGAATAGATTTTATTAAATCAGACGTATTTTCAAATGTACCAAAAGAAGAAAAATTTGATTTAATCGTATCTAATCCACCATATATCAGAAAAGCAGATATAGACGGATTAGATAGACAAGTAAAAGATTTCGAACCTTATAATGCGCTAGAAGGTGGAGAAGATGGACTTGATTTTTATAGAAAAATTACAAAGGAATCTAAGGCTTTTCTTAAAAATAAAGGAATTTTAGCATACGAAGTGGGCCATGACCAAGCACAAGACGTAAGTCAAATTATGCAAGAAAATGGCTTTGAAGGTATATATACTAAATGCGATTTACAAGGATTCGAAAGAGTAGTAATAGGATTTTATAATAATTAGGAAGGTGAAAAGATGTTAAATAAGCTGCAAGTATTAGAAGATAAATACAAAGAACTTACAGAAAAAATCAGTGATATAGAAGTTATCAATGATCAAAAAACATGGCAAAAATACATGAAAGAACATGCTGATTTAGAGCCAATCGTAATGAAATATAGAGAATACAAAGAAGTTGTAGACAATATAAAAGAATCAAAAGAAATACTAGAAGAAGAATCTGATGAAGAATTAAGAGAATTAGCTAAAATGGAATTATCTGATTTAGAATCTAGAGTAGAACCAATAGAAGATGAACTAAAAATATTATTATTACCAAAAGACCCTAATGATGAAAAGAACGTTATAGTTGAAATCAGAGGTGGAGCAGGTGGAGATGAAGCTGCTTTATTCGCTGGAGACTTATTCAGAATGTATTCAAGATATGCAGAAAGAAGAAGATGGAAAACAGAACTTCTAAGTGCAAGTGATACAGGAGTAGGTGGATACAAAGAAGTTTCTTTCATGATAAAAGGGAAAGGTGCTTATTCAAGACTTAAATACGAATCAGGAGTTCACAGAGTACAAAGAATACCATCAACTGAATCAGGCGGAAGAATCCATACTTCAACAGCAACAGTTGCAGTTTTACCAGAGGTAGAAGATGTAGAAGTAGAAATCAATCCAAATGACTTAAGAATAGACGTGTTCAGAGCATCTGGTAATGGTGGACAATGTGTAAATACAACTGACTCAGCAGTAAGAATTACACATATACCAACAGGAGAAGTAGTTTCTTGCCAAGATGAGAAATCACAGTTAAAAAATAAAGAAAAGGCTATGAAAGTATTAAAAGCTAGATTATATGATAAAGCATTGGCTGAACAACATGATGATATAGCAGCTGAAAGACGAAGCCAAGTTGGTACTGGTGACAGATCTGAAAGAATAAGAACTTACAACTTCCCACAAGGTAGAGTAAGTGACCATAGAATAAATCTAACATTATATAAATTAGACTCTTTCTTAGATGGAGACTTAGATGAAATGATAGATTCACTTATAACAGAAGATCAAACTAAAAAAATGTCAGCTATATAATAAGTATAATGAGCCAAATGATTTAAGAATATCATTTGGCTTTTTTATAAAAACTATAATAAAATGACTTTCTAAAACCTTATACTAAATATTAACTCTCCCAAATATTAATTTTAAATATTTTGGCCTCATATAATTAAATAAATTAAATTTTGAGGAGAGGACAAAGATGATTTTAAAAATTACTTTAATTGGTTTAATGGCAGGCGTATTAGGAACTGGTTTAGGCGGGGTTTTATCTGGAATCTTTAAAAAAAAGGTAGATAAGTACATAGATTTTTTTATAGGTTTATCAGGTGGCATAATGTTAGCAGTTGTAGTATTTGACTTAATGAAAGAAGCAATAGACCAAAAGGGTATCTGGATAACAGTAATTGCAACTTTATTAGGTGTAATTATAACAATGCTTATAAAAGAAAATTTACATATGTCTAAAGATAAACAAGCTGGATACCTTATATTTATAAGTATTTTACTACATAATTTGCCAGAAGGGTTAGCTATTGGTTCATCTTTTATATCAGCAGAAAATTTAGGATGGACACTAGCTTTAGTAATAGGTATACATAACGTTCCAGAAGGACTTGCTACTGCACTTACCCTGGCAGGAACTAAAATGAAGACAAGTAAGATAATACTATATACAGTTATAGCAGGAATTCCTATGGGAATTGGAAGTTTTCTAGGTGTATATTTTGCAGGAAACTTTAATTACCTAATTGGTGTATTTTTATCAATTGCAGCAGGAACTATGTTGTATGTTGTTCTTGAAGAAATATTGCCAAGAACTACAAATCTTTTTTGCATAATAGGATTTTTAATAGGAACAATAATTGTATATTGCATCTAAATTAAAAGAGGTGGAATAAAATGGATACATTGATTAGTGAAATTGACGTAGACAATATAGACATGGAACAAATAAAAAAACAAGCAGAAATTTTGAAGGCTGGTAAAACGGTAATATTTCCAACAGAAACAGTTTATGGATTAGGAGCCAATGCTTTAGATGAGGATGCAGTTAGCAAAATTTATGAAGCTAAAGGTAGACCGAGCGATAATCCATTAATCGTACATATTGGGAACAAAAAACAAATATATAATCTAGTTTGTGATGTGCCTGAACAAGCTGAAATTGTAATGGATAAATTTTGGCCAGGACCTATAACTATCATCTTAAAGAAAAAGGATATAATTCCTGAAAGAACAAGTGGTGGTTTAGATACAGTTGCAATTAGAATGCCTTCAAACAAAATAGCAAGTGCGCTTATAAATGAAGCAAATCTTCCAATTGCAGCTCCATCAGCAAATATATCTGGTAGACCATCACCAACAAGAGGAGTCCATGTTTATGAACAGATGAATCATAGAGTGAGTGGTATAATAATGGGAAATGACTGTGTATATGGATTAGAATCAACAGTTTTAGATTTGACTGGTGATATTCCAACAATTTTAAGACCAGGAAGTATTACAAAAGAACAACTAGAAAAAGAATTAGGAAACGTTCAATTAGACCCAGCATTAGCGAAAAAAGAAGATAATATCAAAGCTAAGGCACCTGGAATGAAATATACACACTATTCACCAAATGCAGATGTATACATAGTAGATGGTGAACAATCGAAGGTTATTGATAAAAACAGACTCTCTATTTTTTTGGAGAACAATACTAGATAACTGTTTAATAGGATTAGAAGTAACAAATAAATTAACAGAAGAAAATAATGCTAAAAATTTAAAAACATGTATTATATGTCTAAAATCTAACGAAAAATGCTATATAGGAAAAACTATATGTCTAGGAGAAACTTTAGATGATGTAGCTTCAAATCTATTTGATGCATTAATACAAGCAGATAAGGAAAAATGTAATATAATATACTCTGAATCGTTTACAAATGAGGGTATAGGAT
>CALEBD010000302.1 GCA_937944945.1 uncultured Clostridium sp.
ATATTTCAACTATATCTTGCTTGTCCATCATATCTCCACGTTTAACCATGTCTTGTCTTATTCTATTTATTATAAGTTGAATATTATTGATTTCATTAGCTTGTAATAAACCTATTATTCTATCTGCATCTCTTACTGCTGAAACTTCAGGATTAGTTACTACTATAGCCCTATCTGCTCCAGCCACTGCATTTTTAAATCCTTGCTCTATCCCAGCAGGACAGTCAATTATTATATAATCAAAAGATTCTCTAAGCCTTTCACATAGCTCTGCCATTTGTTCTTCTGTTAATGCATTTTTATCTCTTGTTTGAGCTGCTGGCAATAGATATAAGTTTTCAAATCTTTTATCTTTTATTAAAGCTTGTTTTAATTTACAAGTACCTTCAACAACGTCTACTATATCGTATACTATTCTATTTTCAAGACCCATAACTACGTCTAAATTTCTAAGTCCTATATCAGCATCTACTACTACTGTTTTTTTATTTTGAAAGCTTAATGCTGTACCTAAGTTGGCAACTGTAGTCGTTTTTCCGACTCCACCTTTACCTGATGTTATAACTATAACTTCACTCATTTTTCTACCCCCTATAGATTTCCTTCTTTATTTTACATTTTTAGGTAAGTAACTCTCTATTACTATTCGTCCTTCACTTACAAAGGCTATCTCCGGGCTGATTTCTTTAATTTCCTTGTTACTTTCATCATCATCAGGCGCCTCAGCTATATTATCGGCAATTTGTAAAATTTTTGGACATAGACAGTTACCAACTATATATGCTCTATCATTTCCATTGGCACCTGCATGAACAAATCCTTCAACTTTACCCATAACGGTTATGTTTCCTGCTGCTATAGCTCTCGCTCCAGCACTTATATTACCCATAATAACTATATCTCTTATAGAAGTTAATTGTGAACCCGGATTCATATCTTTCATGACAACTATATCACCATCGTATACTACTATTTCTCCAGATCTTAAGCTCTCCACATATTTAGTGTCAAATAATCCTAATTGTTTTTTCTCTTCATCTTCCGTAAATTCTATATCAAACCTAGATGTAAGTTCTTCTTTTATCATTATTATTTGAATATCACTTAAGTAATCACAATTAATTTCACAGATTTTGGCTCCATTAAAAAATCCTACATATTCTTCTAACCTGTTAATTATTGAATCTTTCACAACATCAAAAGGGGCTACTCTTTTTATATTTATAATTATACCTTTTTTATTGCCTTTAAATTCAACAAGTTCACTGGCTGAAACTTCTTTTAAAGACATAACAACCTCCAGAGTGATATCAATTTATTTACTATATTCTTCATAAATATATTAATCACCTTTTTATTTTTTTATTTGAACATTAAAATTTAGTTTGTTGTCACTACCTGTACTGTCGCTTATGTTTTCTTCAGAGTCAGAATTTTTATTGTCAGATGTAGAGTCACTATCTGAATCATTTTTATTTGAGTTATTCTTTTGACTCGAACTATCTGTTTGGTTATTAGATGAACCTAATAAGTAATATCCTATTACGTCTTTTATTGGTAAGAAAGCATAAGTACTTGTAGTACCTTGAGGTATTACTGCTGCTACGGCTATTTCTGGGTCATCTGCTGGTGCAAATGCTACTGCCCAAGCAAAATCTCCATATGTTTCTTTATACTTATCTATATCATCATCTGTAATAGAAGGATTTACTTTCTTTATAGCTCTTCTTAAATAAGCGGCATTTATTTTATCTGTATCAGCTAATTTTTCATTAACTCCATCTTTTAATTCTTTTTCTAACTCTGCTCTTGTCTCTTCATCTAAATCTTTGTCTTTTAATTGTTCTTTAATTTCTTTGATTTTATTTTTAGTTAATTCTGCTTCCCTATCTTTTCTTAATTGTTTATAAACTTTTAAGACTTCTTTTTCTTCAACGCCATAACTAGATAAATGATCCATTAAGTAGTTATATTCGTCAGCTGTAGGTATTTTATCTTTTCTCTCCGCCGTACCACTCTTTGCTGCTACTTCTATAGGGAAGTTTACGAAGTATTTAGCAGCAGTACCTTGGCTTGTAACTAATTTCATACCTTTTGTTAATTCTTTTAAATTGTCACTATTTTTAAAGTCAATTTTTTTAGATACTACTTCATTTTCATAAGTTATTTCATAGTCGCTATTTACAATTTTTTTAGTTAAAGTCAGATCTGTTAAATATCCTCCATTTGCAATAGCCATTACATACCTTACTACTTGAGATGGTGTATATGCATTTTCACCTTGTCCTATAGCTAAGTTTAAGTTGTCTGATAATGTCCATCTAGCAAATTTTAAGTATGTAAATAGTATAGAGTCAGTTAAGTCTTCTATTCTATCTTCTTTTACATTTAATTTAACTAATCTAGACATAACTTCACCCCTACCTGGAGTAGGGTCTTCATCTATCCAACTTACAATCTCATCTATTCTTTTATCCATTTCTTCATCGTCATTTTCATCGATATCAGTAAAACTATCGATTATATTTAGATTTAAATAAGATCTAAGTGAGATTTTAGTTGAATTTACTTTATCTTCTTCACTAGGTACTTTTCCGACTACTTCAGTTATTTCGTCTTCAAGACCTGTATGTTCATCTAAACCAAATAATTTCGCATATTCTAGTATCGTTTCAGAATTAACATCTGCACCTGGGTCTTTTCCACCTAGCCAGTTAGTTCCTGTACCTACTATACCGAAGTATACGTTACAAGATTCCTGTAATGCTTTATATAAATTTACTGCCCCATGGTTACTCTTTGATTTATTCCAAACGGCATCTGCGAAAGTCTGTCCATTTAATTTTATAACACCTGGGTCATTTATAGTATAATTTGGATCCAATCCATTTTCTAATGCAGCCATACCAGTTATCATTTTGAATGTTGAACCTGGCTGGAATACACCTTGTGCTACTAAATTTAGAAGTGGACTCGCCGCTAGTGTATCGTTTGGATTTTCAGGTTGTAGCTTTTCATAATCTTTTGATGATATACCTGTTACGAATAAATTCGGGTCGTAATCAGGATAACTAGCAGATGCTAATACTTCACCTGTTTTTACATCTACAGCGATGATAGCTCCTGTTTTAGCATTTTTAGCTCCACCACTTGTAGCTACATCTCCATATTCACTTTTATAAACTCCACCGTTATTTGCAACTTGTATCGTTTTTTCTAAACCTTCTTCAGCAACTTTTTGTAAATCCATATCTAGTGTTAAGTATACCGTATCTCCTGATACAGGCTCTTTAACTTCTAATTCATCTGTTATCTTACCAGTTGCATTTACTTTAACTTTTTTATATCCGTCGATACCTTTTAGGTGGTCTTCTTGAGTTGCCTCAATTCCTGTAAGACCTACAATATCATCTGATTTATATGATTTTTCTTTATTATTTAAATAATCATCTAATTGTGTAGATGGTATTTTACCTACATATCCAAGTACATGTGATGCTAATGCTCCATTTGGATAATGCCTAATAGGTTCGTTAGATATTGAAATTCCTGGCATATTAGTTGTATTTTCCTCTACAAAAGCTACTGTCTCTTCTGATACATTTGATGCTAATGTAATTGGGTAATAAGTTCTATATCCTTGAGATTTTATAAGATTTCTTACAACAAGTATTTTTCTTGCATCTTGATTACTTAAACTCTCATCAATTCCATAGTATTGTCTTATTTTTTGGAATGCAACCTTTGCACTATCTGTACTTTTGACTTCTAGCTTTGTTCCATCATCTAGTTTTTTGACAAAACTCTTTAGCCAGTCGTTTTTATTTTTAATATCTGTAAACTCAAAACTCTTAACTAATATAGGAGGATAATATCCATTATTATTAAGCTTTTTTTGAAGTTCAGCTGGTTCTAAATCCCTATCTGATTTTTTTAATGTTCCATCTTCAATAAGACTATCTACTAGATAGTAGAATGTTTCTTTTGCATTAAGGTTTGATGGGATATTATTCTTTTCTTTATATTCTCTTACATTTTTATCATATGTATAAGAAAAGTTTCCATTTTTACTTATTGTAATAGGGAAATCATCTTCATAATCTTCGCCGTTTTCTATTAATTTATTTATTATTTTTAAAGCAACAGCGTTAGGATCATTTCCTTTAGCAGTTAATTGGTCACTTGATACCTCAACTACAAAGGAATTTGTATTTCCTGCTAAAAGCCTTCCGTATCTATCTCTAATCTCTCCTCTTGCAGCTTTTATTGTAACTTGTTTATAAGTTTTATTATCTGCAAGATTTGTATAGTATTCATGTTGTACTGTATTCATGTATAACATTTTTAATATGATTACTCCAAAGGCGCATAACAAGAAGATTTTTATAGCTTTAAATCTCTCAATAATTTTATTTTCTTCCATTAAATCACCACTATTCTTCTTCTAGTCTTAATATTGGTTTTTTAAATATTTTGTATACTAATATTCCCACTAAACTATTTAAAATTGGAATTATTAATATTTTTATAATTGATGTAAATGTACACACATTATACAGTACTCTCGCAAGTAAAAAACTAATTCCGCAATATATAAATGTTGTTCCTAAAATAATAGTAAATATCATTATAGGGCTTTCTTTATATACTTTGTCTTTTATATAACTTACCATATATGCTATTGCAAAAAATATTAATGCATTTGCTCCAAAAATACCGCCTACACTAGCATCTAGTA
>CALEBD010000303.1 GCA_937944945.1 uncultured Clostridium sp.
CATTGTACAATGTATCAACTTGCACAATGGGTCTTGTATTTTTATTATTTTTTGCCTTTACCTGTCATTTCTGTTATTTCCATTTTTAATACATATGTTTGAGATGCACTCTTATCTATATATTTCATTCCAGATTCTATGTACTCTGGAGATAATTTTTTTATAAGTGCCTCAAGACCTTTTTTCTTTTCATCTTCATCTTCAACTATTGAAACTTTTCCAAAAACAATAGCTGAACTATATTTAGTAGAGAATGTTTTTGGTTGAAGACATACATCATTTATAACTGTAAAACAAGCATTGCTATTGTGTATTATATTGCTAACTTTATATCCTACAGCTTTTGCACAATGAAAATATATTACTCCATCTTCATATACAAAATTCATTGGTACACCATAAGGTACATTATCAACCCCTATCGTTGAAAGTATGCCATATTCTGATCTATTTAAAATATCAAGAGTTTGATCTTCATTTAACATACGGTCTTTTCTGCGCATTTCCATAATTTTATTCCCCTTTGCGTGTTGTTTTCTGAAATAATTATAACACTTATTTAAATTAAATAGTATATTAACTAGCTAAGGTTATAAGTCAAATTATCCCTATCCAACCTTTTCAAAAATTAACAACTCTGTCCTCCAGTTTTTTAATTCTATACTGTTACTTTTAATATTTCCTTCTACTGAATCCCCTTCATTTATCATAATAATTTTTTGATTTTCTATTGTATATTCAAATTCGTCATCTTCTGAGCCAATCATTCTAATAATTCCTTTTCCATTTCCCTTAAGCTCAATTATCATTCCTCCGTCTTCACCATATGTCAAATTCCAAAGTTTATCACCCTTCTTAACAACTTTACCATCCACATGTATTTCTTTTAATTTATATGTTCCCTCATAATTTTTTATATTCGTTGCACAAGCTACCAACATTACTGCTAATAAGGCTGATGCTAAAATAAGTAATATTTTTTTCATTATATCCCTCCCCCTTATTATGTATAAACCTTATGAAAAATTTATATTATTTACTACTTTTAATTTATGAAAGGATTTATTTAATATTCATATTTTAACTATTAATAAAAGTTTTAATTAGTTGAGGTTAAATTGATAAAATATTTAAGAAATAATATGACACAAATATATAAAAAGAAAGGGTGATTACTTTGTTTTCTGTACTTATAGTAGAAGATGATAAAGAATTAAGTGAATTATATTGTACGGTTTTGAGCGACAATGGATATAAAGTTTATACTGCCCAAAATGGTGAAATCGCGCTTAAAATTATACATGAATCTTATATTGATTTAATGATTTGTGATGTTATGATGCCAAAAATGGATGGCTATGAATTAACTAAACAACTTAGAGAAAGTGGTTTCATTAGTTGTTTCTTCAATAATGATAGGAATTATAACATATATTTCTGTCCTTGAGAGAACAAAAGAAATTGGTATACTTCGTGCAATAGGTGCTAGCAAACGTAATGTATCACAAGTATTCACTGCTGAAACATTTATAATTGGTCTTTGCTCAGGATTAATCGGTGTTGGAACTGCATGCTTATTATTAATTCCAGGTAATGCAATCATACACGCTTTATTAGGTACGACTGATGTTAATGCATATTTACCAGTATCAAGTGCTTTAATACTGATTGTATTAAGTGTAGTACTTACTTTAATCGGTGGTGTGTTCCCTTCTAGAGCAGCTGCCAAACAAGACCCTGTCACTTCACTTAGAAGTGAATAAACTTAAATTTAAAAACTTAAAATAATTTCTTATATTTTTAATAAAAATATAATTTTCTTATTCAAATAATTTTCTTATCCAATTAAAATACCCTTGTACAGTTGTACAGTTTTTTAAATTCTGCACAAGGGTATTTTTTAACAATACTCATAATCTGGTTGTATACTACGTTTTAATTCATGTAGTTTTCCATCAAATAAGCAATTTAATTCTTCGATTTTTGTATAATCAGCTGGTCGCATTAAACTAGGATGCTTCGGAAGTTCTAATGCATTACTCATCTCTAAAACTTCACTAACAAATTCTGAACAGAAATAATGACTTTTTCTATCATATGCAATATTCATTCTGCATAAAAGCAATCCTAAAACATTATATCTATAACAATCTGCATTTTCCATCATATCATCAACATGATTTTTGGCTTTTTCATATGTTTCATCATCTACTTTCAATTCATATAAGGCACATGGAATATGGTTACATTTTTCATAAAATCCACTATATAAAGCTTCATGTCTTATTCCAGCAGGCAATGGTGTCCTTTTATATTTTCTCGCAAAACTATATAAAGGCTCTAACTTTTCATCAAATGATATAGAAATATGTGTATACTTATCTGATGTAGCTAACCCAATTGTCTTAGACACGTATGTGTCAGATCTCGTAAGTAGTAAATAAATTGATTTCATCTACTATATCCTCCTGTGGTGTATTGTATACTTGCTTTGAGGAAAATATATTTCCTACATATTTCAAAAACATTAGGTTCGCCAAGTGTCTATAAACCCCACCTTAACTTACCATTATCCTTTTCAATTCTACAGAATCACAATAATAAAATCAAGAATTTTTTACACTTACTATTCTACAACTATTACTGTTAATACTTATGTTGTTGATTAGGTCTTACCCCTCTCTCTCTGTAAGTATTATCGTTACTATATACCTTGTTTAAAATTATCCAAATATACCTGATTTGAAATCATTCAAAATCTTTATTAGTTCTATAAATTAACATTCTTAAAGGAAAAAGCCCTTATGATATATTTGGACCAAAATAATATCATAAGGGCTTTTAATGTTTAAGATTACTTTTTATTTTTAACTGTTAACAATGTATACACTATTAGAAGTTCTTATTCCCATTCAATAGTTCCAGGAGGTTTAGAAGTTATGTCATACACAACTCTGTTAGCTCCATCAACTTCGTTAACTATTCTGTTAGCTATTTTTTCTAATACATCATAAGGTATTTTGTACCAGTCAGAAGTCATTCCGTCAGAAGATGCAACTGCTCTTAAACCTACTAAGTAAGCATAAGTTCTTTCATCTCCCATAACTCCAACTGTTTTAACATCTGGTAATGTTGCGAATGCTTGCCATATTTCTCTATATAGACCAGCTTTTCTTAATTCATCCATGTATATAGCATCAGCTTCTCTTAATATGTCACATTTTTCTTTTGTAACTTCACCGATAACTCTTATTCCAAGACCTGGTCCTGGGAATGGATGTCTAAATATTAGTTTATCTTCTATTCCTAGTTCTAAACCTATTTTTCTAACTTCATCTTTGAATAATTCTTTAAGTGGTTCAACTATTTCGAAGGCAATATCTTCAGGAAGTCCTCCAACGTTGTGGTGAGATTTTATTGTTACAGATTCTCCACCTAATCCACTTTCTACTATATCAGGGTATATAGTTCCTTGAACTAAGAAGTCCATTTTTCCAAGTTTATTTGATTCTTCTTCAAATACTCTTATGAACTCTTCACCTATTATTTTTCTTTTTGCTTCTGGTTCAGTAACACCTTTTAATTTTGATAAGAATCTGTCTTCACAGTTAACTCTTATTAAGTTCATGTCGAAAGTATCTCTGAATATTCTTTCTACATCGTCACCTTCATTTTTTCTTAAAAGACCGTGGTCAACGAATACACAAGTTAAGTTGTCACCTATAGCTTTGTGAACAAGTACTGCAGCTACTGATGAGTCAACCCCACCACTTAATGCACAAAGTACTTTTCTATCTCCTATAGTTTCTCTTAATTCAGCGATTTTATCTTTTATGAATGAATCTGTAGTCCAGTCTCCTTTAACACCACATATGTTGTATAAGAAGTTTTTGATTATCATATATCCTTCTTGTGAATGTTCAACTTCTGGGTGGAACTGAACTCCGTATAAGTTCTTTTCTACGTTTTGTATACCTGCAACTGGACAGTCAGCAGTGTATGCTATTATTTCAAAACCTTCTGGAACTGAGTCTATTCTATCAGTGTGACTCATCCATACAGAATTAGTTGTTATTCCTTCGAATAATTTTGATTCTTTGTATGTTATAGCAGTTTTACCGTATTCTTTTTCTGCTGCAGTACCTCTTCTAACTACACCACCTAAAGTATGGCACATAGTTTGGATACCATAGCATATACCTAATATTGGTATACCTGCTTCATATATTTCTTTTGCCATTCTTGGAGAATCTTCTAAGTATGCACTATTTGGTCCCCCTGTGAATATTATCCCTTTTGGATTTTTAGCTTTTATTTCTTCAATGTCTGTTTTGTAAGAGATTATTTCACAATATACGTTATTTTCTCTAACTCTCCTAGCTATTAACTGATTGTATTGACCTCCGAAGTCTATAACAAGCACTAATTCATGTTTCATTACATCATATCTCCTTGCGTACTATAATTTGGTGCTTCTTTAGTTATTTTTATGTCGTGTGGATGACTTTCTTTTAAAGAAGCTGCTGTTATTTTTACAAACTCTGCATTAGCTTGTAATTGTTCAATTGTAGGTGCTCCACAGTATCCCATTCCTGATTTTATTCCGCCTATCATTTGGAATACTATATCTTCTGCTTTCCCTTTGTAAGCAACCATACCTTCTACACCTTCTGGGACTAATTTCTTTTGTCCTGATTGGAAGTATCTATCTTTTGAACCATCTTCCATAGCTGCTATAGAACCCATACCTCTGTATGTTTTGTATGATCTACCTGCATATAATACTATTTCTCCTGGACTTTCTTCAGTTCCTGCGAACATTGATCCCATCATACAAACATTAGCACCTGCTGCTAAAGCTTTTACGATATCTCCAGAATATTGGATACCACCGTCTGCTATTATTGGTATATCGTATTTTTTAGCTACTTCATAACAATCCATTATAGCTGTTATTTGTGGTACACCTATACCAGCAACTACTCTTGTTGTACATATAGAACCAGGTCCCATACCTATTTTAACACAATCTGCACCAGCTTTTATTAAATCTTCGCAACCTGCTGCTGTTGCAACATTACCCGCTATAACCGGAAGATCAGGATATGCAGCCTTTACTTTTTTAAGGGCATTTATTACATTTTGTGAATGTCCATGTGCACTATCTAAAACTATTATATCAACCTTTGCTTTATAAAGAGCATCTACTCTCTCTAATAAATCGTTAGTTATTCCTACACCTGCTCCACAAAGCAGTCTGCCTTTTTTATCTTTTGCTGAATTAGGGTATTGAATTTTCTTTTCTATATCTTTTATAGTTATTAATCCTTTTAAATGACCTTCTTCATCAACTATTGGTAATTTTTCAATTCTATGTTTACCTAATATATCTTTAGCTTCTTCTAGAGTTATACCTTCTCTTGCAGTTACTAAATGTTCTTTAGTTGTCATTGCTTCTTCTATACGTCTAGTCACATCTGTTTCGAATTTGATATCTCTATTCGTAATTATACCGATTAATATGTTGTTTTCATCTACTATTGGAACTCCTGATATTTTATATTTCGCCATTATATCATCTGCATCTTGTAAAGTGTTGTCTTTTGATAAATAGAAAGGATCTACTATAACTCCACTTTCGCTTCTCTTAACCTTATCAACTTCT
>CALEBD010000304.1 GCA_937944945.1 uncultured Clostridium sp.
CGTGGTAAATGGATAGTAATTGAACTTGATACTGATTATTTACTAGTTCATCTTAGAATGGAAGGAAAGTTTTTCTATCGTGAGATTAATAGTCCATTAGAAAAGCATCATCATGTAGTATTTACTATTGATAATAGTGAGGAATTACACTTTCAAGATGTTAGAAAGTTTGGAAGAATGAAGCTAATTCCTAAAGAAAAAATAAATGATATGCCACCTTTTACTGAATTAGGATTAGAACCATGGGATAAAAATTTAACAGTTGATTATCTAAAAGAACATTTAAAAAATAAGAAGATTCCTATTAAAACTGCTCTTTTAGACCAATCTATAATTACAGGAATAGGGAATATTTATGATGATGAAATATTATTTTTATCACATATTAATCCTTTAACACCAGCTAATCAAGTAAGTAGTAATAAGTTAAAGCTAATCATTGAAAATACGATAATTACTCTAGATAAAGCAATTTCTGAAGCAATAGAAAAATATAAAAAAATAAGACAAGCCCAAGCAAATGGAGCGAGAACGATAGACGATTTAAAAAGAATGACTGATATAGTTATAGAAAATGATGACGAAGCAAAAGAAATGGAAGCAGTGTTAAAAAATGCATGTAAATGTAGAAATGTGTCTGTAGAAGAAGTTGCACAAGCCGTTAGAAATGGAGCAGACACAGTAGAAAAAGTTACAGCAGCAACTGGTGCTGGAGCAGATTGTGACAAATGTAAAGGTGGAGTACTTCAAAGTATCATAAAAAATAGAGGATAATATACAAACGAGTTTATTTATTATAAAATCATTACAAATTGGACAATAGGAGGACGACATGCCACAAATAAAAGTAAGAGGAATTAACGAAAACGACATTTGTAAAATAAGCGAAAAAATGGTCGATGAATTAGTAGAGGCAGTAAAATGCCCAAGAGATTATTTTGAGATAGAATGTATAAAATCTGTTGCTATAAGAGATGGCAAAATAGCAGATGTATACCCATTTGTTGAGGTTGCTTGGTTTGATAGAGGTCAAGAAATTCAAGACATAGTTGCCAAAATAATAACTAATAACATAAGAGAAAATCTAAATATAGAAAGCATGGATCTTGCTTTTACAGTTTTTGAAAAAGAGAAGTATTACGAAAACGGAGAGCATTTCTAGATAGGAAATAGCAATAGGAAAAACCACATCTTAGGACTTAGGATGTGGTTTTTTAATTTCCAACCTATTAACTAAAGCAACGGAATCTTTGATTCGTTGGCGCCATGAGCAAAGCGAATTTTAAGTAACGGACAAAGTCGTTGGCGCCATGAGCAAAGCGAATTTTTTATTAATAACTTTAGCTAGTTTATGAGATATTATCTTCAAAATGGAAATACCTTAGGTGATTTGCTTTCTAAGAAGAAATATATTTAATAATGTATAAGATGCAGTATGTATTTTATTAAAACTAATAAATTTCCTCGATATAAGTTTTGTTTGTCGTAATATAATAGCCTGATTTTAATTTATACATATTTGTGTCATTTCTCTCGACCAAATCGACTATTGTAAATATATCTCCGGCTTTTGCCACCCCAGCAATGCTTGAGGTTTTAAAATCTGGGTATTTTCTATAGTTTACGTCTTTTTTGACTTTTATCATCTTTGGCAGGGGAGAAGTTGAGCTATTTTTTATGTAGTCAGGAGAGGTGCAGTTGATGATATTATCAAGGGTGATTTTGCCTGACTTTAAGTTATGGCAATCAGTTTTAAATTGTGTCATTTTATGGGGATTTTTGACCATATAAATTGGGCACAGTTTGTAAGCTTTTCCGACGACATCGGTGTGGGTGATGATGTCAGTCTTGCAGTCAAGCCCCTTATACTGGCACAACCACGCGCACAAGTGGACCATGCTTTTGTAGGTTTCGTCAGTATAATGATTGTCCTCACCTGTTGTGGCGACTTCGATTGCGATGGCGTACTTATTGGCACTGTTGGTCGCATAACATTGCTCGCTAGTTGGGATTAATTGGAAAATTGTTCCATCGAGGTCGATAACATAGTGGGATGAGGCATAGACATATTTCCCGTTGACCTTGTACCCATTTGCGACAACATTGTTAAAATATGACACAGTTCGCCAGCCTTCCACATCAGCCTGACCAGTATAGTGAATAGCAATTTTCTTTGTGATAAGAGTAGTACCCGGTCTGCCAAATCTATTTCTTTTTTGCCATTTTTCGATTATTTTCGGTTTGCTGAGCATAAATTACCTCCTTTATATATGTAGATTTATATATTCATATTTATATGATTATATTTTATAATAAATATATTTACTTTAGGCACAATTTTTACTTTACCTAAAAAGGGATTTCATCATTTTCAGCGATTTCTGTGACGCTTGGAACTGTGTCAGATGGTGTAATTGCAAAGGGTGGAGCAGTTACAGTTTTAGGTGTTTGACTTATGTTGCTGGAATTTTTACTTGAGGCTAAATCACCAACTAAATTAGATTTAGAAGTTGAATCAGATGTAGAAAGTAAAGATTCAGAAGCAGTAGTATTAGCAGGGATTGGGTTATTTGTACCAGAATTATTCTCATCACTAGATCTATTTGGTGAGTGTAGTTTTGTTATAGTATTTGCGACTACTTTGGCGAAAGTCTTGTTATTTCCGTCAGAATCGACATATCTATCTATATGTAGACTGCCATCGACTGAAACTAGACAACCTTTTTCGATATAAGTCGCACAGTATTCTGCCTTTTTGCCCCAAATTTCAACAGGGATAAAGTCAGTAACGACTTGGCTATCTCTTCTATAACTGCGGTTTATTGCTAGCGTAATCTTTGAAATTGCAACACCTGTGTTGAAAAATCTAAGTTCTGGATCAGCTGTCAGCCTTCCTATTAATATAACTGAATTCATAAAAATACCTCCTTACAAATTTTTATAATAATTAAATTTTGAAAAGTTAAAGAGTTTTAACAAAAGCTGTCTTGTTCGTATGTTGGTTCATATCCAAAGTCTTTTTGAAGTTCTAGCTCGCCTTTTGTGAAAAATCTCTTTCTTTCTGATTTAAACTCTAGAAGGGCGCGTTTTTTGATTATGCCGGTGATTCTGTTTTTTAGGATGAGCGCATGGGTAAACGGCTTGCCATCTTCACGCGTCGTCTTAAAGATATAGTCTGCCAAGTTGGGTATTTCGCTTGCACCTGAGATTTCAAAAACGTGCGGCTCTCTATTCATAAACGAGCTTTTGTTGGAATGGGCGACTAAAATGACGACGAGATTGTACTTTTTTGCTAGGTTTTTCAATGCTTTTACAGCTATGATTTGTTTTTCGTATTTGTCAGAACCGCTGCACTCTAGAGTCATCAAGTTGTCCAAAATAAATAATTTGACATTTTTCTTAATCGCCAAGTACTCAATCGCATTTGCCAGATTTATCTCGTCGGCCCTTGCCTCTTTGGAGTAAATAAATAATTTGTCCTTGGTCCAGTTGCTAATCATCTCAAAACCTTCATCACTAAGGCGCACATATTGACCGAAATTGTTGATACAAATCGACAAATGTTTAGTATTTGCAACAGTTTTTGCAAACCACTCCATAATCATTTGGTAAGTAAGCTCGCCGGAATACAAAAATCCATTGAACCCTAAACTGAGCGCATTCGCCAAAATCTGATTTAAAAATGTACTCTTACCAGAACCAGGCTCACCAGTCACAACAGTAAGTGTGCCAAAGTTAAGCCCGCCGCCAGTAACATTGTCAATTGATCTAAATCCAGTTTCAATCGCACCTGAATTCTCAGTTTTGAGCGAAATTGTAGATGCATCAATAAACAAATCATTGACATTAGTACACTCCAAAAGCGTTGATTTTAGCTCATCTGTGAAGTTTATTAAGGCGCTTGTATCCATAGATTGAATATTTGTTCCGGCTTGTAAAAGCATATTGTGAATATAGCGTTTCATAGCGAGGTTCTTCACAATTTTCATGTAGTAGATGATGTTGTCAGCAGTCGGAACAATGGTGATAAGGCTCGAAATATAAGCAACACCGCCGATTTCGTCGAGAGTTTTGTCATTTTTCAACTCATTTGAAAGAATTATTAGGTCAATTTCCAAGTCAGAATCAGACAATTTTTTCATACACTTGTAGATGATTTTGTGCTTATCGAGATAAAAATCACTACTAGATAAATTTACCTCATTACCCTCAGAGATAGACTTAGGCTCGATTAGAATTGCACCCAGAATACTTTGTTCAGCCTCGATATTGTAAAGCTCCATAAAAATTCCCCCTTTAAGATTAAATAATCACAAATAAGATTAAATACTAAAATAAGACTAAATACTCACAAATTAAAATTTAAATGTCTTCAAAACCAACAAGAGAATAAGAACCATAGATGCTGTTTATAACTATTGAATTTTCAACGTTTTTTGAATTATGACTAGATACAAAATTATCCCTGCGATTAGATATAAAACCATTACGATTAGCCCCAAAGCCGTCTTTACAGTTAGATGAATAGTCACTGTGATTATACCCAAAGTTGTCTTTGTAGTTAGGTGCAAAACTACTGCGATTATATCCAAATCTATCCTTGCAGTTAGGCACAAAATCACTGTGATTATCTAAAAAAATGTTGTGGCTGTTATCGAAATTAGGCATAAATTTATTTTCTTCGTAGTTTTTTCGGCAAATTAAGCGGTCGTATTGCTTTCTAAGATTGCTCGGATTAAGGATTTGGCAACTCCAAAAAGCACTTTTTGTATGAACCCACTTGATTAATTCAGACACCTCTTTTAGATCTCGATGGTCAAAATTTAAAATTGCATCAAAAGTTCTAGCCCAGTTTCTCATATTAGGCATTTTGAAGTTAGGGTTATTTTTTCGAATGAGACTTAAAAGCAAATCTGATAACGATTTAGACGGATTTCCCTTTTTCGCGCGTATATCTGATATAGTAGATTTATTTAGTAGATTAATCTTTTGGTCAGGTTTTTGAACCGGGATGTTTGGTTTTTGGTCCGGAACATTTGGTTTTTGAACCGATGGGTTCGGTTTTAAATCAACAGGGTTGGCGCAAGAATGCACTCTATTTTCACTCAGTTTTAAATCATCAAAATCAGAAGAAATCGAATTTTCGTTGCATAAAAAATCATTATCGTCCCAATTTTCGCTATGATCATATGGAAAATTATCATCTTCAAAATCATCTGCATTGATACAGTTACAAAGTTCTATGTTATTCATTGAATAAATAGAATCATCATCAAAATACGACATATTTTTATTATAAGTAGGATAGTTTTTATAAGATAAATTTATAAGTTTTGAATAGTTTTTGCCAAGTGCAAAGTATGAATATGTGCCAGAATTGTATACAGTTGTTTTTTTCAGAATTTCAGCGTCACAAAGTCTGCGAAGTCTTCTATAGATGGCGTCTTTTTTAACATTTAAGATAGGAAATTCGTCAGTGATAGCCTCGTAAGATACCCAATAATATTTATCGCCTTTAAGTGTTTTTGTGATCATTTTACCAGAGTTTTTAAAATCAGTAAACCATCTCAATATGGCTAAATCACCCATAGAAAGCCCAAGTTCACATGCTCCTTTTTGAAGAAATCCCATTACTGTATATCTCATAAATTACATCCTCCTTATAAAAATAAATTTCTCCCAATTAAAAAATAGATAAACTCCCCCAGATTGTGGGGGAGGGGTGCTTTGGGGGAAGCACCTAATTAGTAGGTTTTAATTATAAAATAGAGTTTACGCCTTATTGTTTTGTAGCTTTAAGATTAATTATGTTATTTGAAAGCTTGTTGATGCTATCTGTCAGGGTTTCCAGCTTACTTTCAAGCCTAATTAGTAGATAAATCGACACAGCAACTGGAAAACCGACATTAGCAATTAAAGTTTCAATAATCTCCATATAGTGACATTCCTAAAGAACTAAGTCATATTCTGTCGTATCAGTAGTGACAATTTTAGCCTCAACAGCCTCAACAAATGCATAATCATTTTTCTTAAAGATATTTTTTTCTACGATAAGCTCCATAGTTGTCTTGATTTCAGTTTCGGTAATGTTGTCTTTTGGATCGTCTATAGAGATGCTGACGTTTTTACCGACTGAATTTTTAAATACCATTACGAGTTTTTTTGTCTCTGTCATAAAAATTCTCCTTTCTTTTTATAGTGGGGAAGTCGAAGTGACTTCCAAAGTGAAAATTATTCAGATAAAGTAGAGTTGTCTAATCTGACTATGTTGTAGACTTCGTGTTTTTGCAGTGCAGCAATTGCATTTGCAACATCTAACACGTTTTGATTAGTTGCAGCAGGGTCCACAAAACCAAAAGTTTTAGTACCTTTGATTTGTTTTGAATTTT
>CALEBD010000305.1 GCA_937944945.1 uncultured Clostridium sp.
ATTGTATTTATACAAAATAATGGTTTTCTTGTTATTTATTTATTATTATATTTAATAAAAAATATATACGAAAACATGATATTTGAAAGAAAAAATATTTAGATAATTTAATATTTTGAACACTTTAATTTATGCATTAAAAAGCATATAATATTAACATATGACTTAGTTATAAATTGAATAATATAATACATTTAACAGGAGGTAATAGATGGAGTTATATGATGCTATTTTCTATAGAAAATCTATAGAGTTTTATTCAACAAAACCAATAACAGAATCTTTAATGAAAGAAGTAAAAAAATTATGCAGTAATATAACTTATCTAAATTCAAATTTAAATATAAAAGCTCATGTAATAGATAGAGGACATTTGATTAATTTTTCAACGAGAAATAAGATTCAAATAAAAGCTCCCCACTATATATTAATAACTAGTAATAAAGGGGAAAATTATCTAGAGAATATAGGCTATGCATTACAAAATGTCACGTTAGAAATGGCGTGCTTAGGTTTAGGAACGACATGGCTAAAATGTATGCTAACTAGAGATGAAGTAGAAGAATTTGTTAATTTAGATAAAATAAAAGATAAAGATGAATCTGAAATAGAATATCCGCAAGCAATAATAGCATTTGGATATCCACAAGAAGGGGAAGCATTATTTAGGTCGTCATCAGCAATACATGATAGACATAGAATGAAGCATATATGTAAAACATATGATGAAAAATGGTTTAATGCTTTAAATGCGCTAAGAGTTGCGCCATCAATCAATAACTGCCAACCATGGACATTAGAACAAAGAGAAAATGGATTTGATTTATTTGAAGACGAACATAAAAAAAGATTGGAATTAGATAAATACAGTAGAATAAGTATGGGTGTTGCATTAAGACATTTTGAAATTGCATGCAAACATGATGATATAGATATTGAATATAAAAAACTCGACGTAAAAGACAAAAGAAGAAAACTATATTTTCTAAGTGTTGTGGAAAAGGCTAAACAAGTCTAAAATATTATTCCATAAAAATCATATTTAAACAAAGGTTGACATATGGATAAATAAGTGTAATAATCTATATAAGCTATGCAAAACTTAAATAAAACTTTAAATTATTCCAGAGAGAATATAAAGTAATTTAGAATAGTATCGTATTAAGGGGACATATAGACAAACAAGGGCTAAGTGTACCTTTAAACATATATAATAAGATTATTTATACCTCTGGTTAATGACTAGAGGTTTTTTTATATATAAAATAAAAACATAATAAAGTCTTTTAAAATAGTCCAGAGAGGCTGATAAAGATACTTCATAGTTAACTCATTTAGTTTAGTTATTTATGTATACAAAGTCCTTATACCTCTATGGTGTAAGGGCTTTTTTTAAAGTAAGGCTTTATTAAGAAGGAGAGTATGAAATGATAAAAGGGAAAGAAAAGTTAATAGTAGCTATTGACACAGACGACTTTGATAAAGCTAAAGATTTAATTGATCAACTAGAAGATAGTGTAGACATATTTAAAGTAGGATTAGAACAATATGTTGCTACAAAGGGGAGAACAGTGGAATATCTAAAAGAAAAAGGTAAAAAAATATTCCTTGATTTAAAATTCCACGACATACCAAATACTATGAAAAGTGCAGTAAAGGCTGCGGTAAAAGATAATGTTTGGATGATGACGATACATGTTTCAGACTTTGAAGGAATGAGACAATGTGCAGAAATCGCAAAAGAAGAAGCAGAAAGATTAAATATAGAAAAACCAATAATAGTTGGAGTTACGGTTTTAACTTCATTAAGCAATGAAGATTTACAAGATATTGGTTGCAATATGACAACTGAAGAATTAGCTATAAAAAGAGCAAAATTAGCTGAAAAATCAGGCATAGATGGAGTTGTATGTTCGGCTAAGGAAGTAGATAAAATAGTAGAAGCTTGTGGAAAAGATTTCGTAACTGTATGCCCAGGAATAAGACCACAATCGGCAGCAGTAGGAGACCAAAAAAGAGTTGTTACTCCAGCTCAAGCAATACAAAATGGGGCGCATTACATGGTAGTTGGAAGACCAATAACACAAGCTGAAAATCCAAAACAATCAGCTATAGAAATAGTTAAAGAGATTGAGAACGCATAGGAGGTAAGTTATATGAAGGCAAGATTAATATTAGAAGATGGTACTGTTTTTAACGGTAAAGCATTTGGGTATTTAGAAGAATCTGTTGGAGAAGTAGTATTCAATACTTCTATGACTGGATATGGGGAAGTATTAACAGACCCTTCTTATTACGGACAAATAGTAACTATGACTTACCCATTAATAGGGAACTATGGAATCAACTTAGAAGATGTACAATCAAAAAATGTATGCGTCAAAGGATTCATCGTTAGAGAAAAAAGTGACACACCTAATAACTTTAGAAATGAAATGAGTTTAGATGTTTATTTAAAACAAAATAAAATAATTGGGCTTGAAGGAATAGATACAAGAGCATTAACAAAAATCCTTAGAAATGAAGGAACAATGAGAGGCATAATAACAATCGACGAAAATGCTACACTTGAAAGTGTTCAACCTAAATTAGATAAATTTGATAATACTTATGCAGTTTATGATGTTTCAAGAAAAGAAAAAGAATATTATCAAGGTAGTGGTGCAAAAGTTGCTGTTATGGATTACGGTGTAAAACAAAACATAATAGATAATTTTGTACAAAGAGGTTGTGATGTAACAGTATATCCAGCTACTACAACTGCAGAAGAAGTATTAAATGATGATCCAGATTTAATATTCTTATCAAATGGACCTGGGGACCCAGATGACTTAGATGAGATAGTAGAAAATGTTAAGAAGATGATAGGGAAAAAACCTATAGTTGGAATATGCTTAGGACACCAAATTTTAGCTAGGACATTCGGCGGAAAAACAGGAAAACTTAAATTTGGACACAGGGGTGGAAACCATCCAGTAAAAGATTTCGAAGAAAATAAAGTATTTATAACAGCACAAAACCACGGTTACTATGTGTGTGAAGTGCCAGAATGTATGGAAGTAACTCAAATCAACTTAAACGACAATACAGTTGAAGGAATGAGACATAAAGAATTACCTATATACAGTGTTCAATATCATCCAGAAGCTTGTCCAGGACCAAAAGACAACGATTATATATTCGACAAGTTCTTAGAGGTATTAAACAATAAATAATTAGAACGTTATAAGTATTTTGTGAAGGAGAAAAAATTATGCCTAAAATAGATAGTATCAAGAAAACATTAGTATTAGGGTCAGGACCGATAATCATAGGTCAAGCAGCGGAATTTGACTACTCAGGAACACAAGCTTGTGAAGCTTTAAAGGAAGAAGGAGTAGAAGTTGTATTAATAAACTCAAACCCAGCTACAATAATGACGGACAAAGAAGTAGCTCATAAAATTTATATAGAACCACTTACATTAGAGGCAATAGAAAAAGTAATAGAAAAAGAAAGACCAGATAGTTTACTTGCAGGTATGGGTGGTCAAACAGCTCTAAACTTAGCAGTAGAATTATCAGATGCTGGTATATTAGATAAATACGGGGTAAAAGTAATTGGTACTTCAATAGAATCAATCAAAAAAGGTGAAGACAGAGATGAATTCAGAGAAATGATGAGAAGTATCAATCAACCAGTAATCGAAAGTGATATAGTTACAAACTTAGAAGATGGTATTATATATGCTGAAAAAATAGGATATCCAGTTATAATAAGACCTGCTTATACACTAGGCGGAACTGGTGGTGGTATAGCTGAAAA
>CALEBD010000306.1 GCA_937944945.1 uncultured Clostridium sp.
CCGCCTGACCCCGAACGGCGAGGCATTGATGCCGATTTTTGACGATATACAGGCGTATATCAAATAAATATGAATAAATTAATTAATAATATACTATTAAAAGAAAGAGTACAAGTGATATTAAAAAGAAAGACCATTGAGTGTAAATTGATATTTACAGTAATAGAGTTTATGGATAAAAATAACCTATATAAAAGCTTAACATTAGCTTATAATGAAAGTGATATTTTTATTCTATCAAACAAGTATTTGTTACCTGTTAAAAGAAATACAGATTGTAGTGTAAGTGATATAATAAGAGGCTCTATAAAGTGTTACACAAATAAAAGTGATTTAGTAGCAAATAGACAGACTATTCCAAATGAAACTCTTATAGAAGAATTATTTAGTAAGTATGAGGATAATATAAGTAATAAGCTGTTGATGATTTCAACAGCTAATTTTAGGGTAAGAAAGGTTTTAATAACATGGTATCCTACAATTACTTATGTTATCCACATCAGCTTTAAAAATAAATTTTATAAGTCTTTAATTTATAACTATAATCAAATTACTGTAATTAATGAGTTTATACTCGAACAATATAAATTGGAGTATAAATCTTTTATAAATAGAATATTCGAAGAATTGGGGGAGATTATGTGGATTTAAATGTTTTAGTTAAAAATAAAAGATACAAAGATTTATTTGTTATTTCCAGATATTTATATAGGATAGGAAAGCCTATTATAAGTGATGAGGTTTATGATAAACTTGAAAGAAGTTTTCGAGAAAATAATATTTTACCAGAATATTTAAATCGTACATATGATGATGACCCAATACCAGCAGAACTTTTAAAAGAGTTTAACTTACTACATTTAATACCAAAAGAAACTAAATCTAATTCAGAGTTCGTTAGACAATTAGACGAAGATAAGTCATTATCTATCAAGGCTTTGACAACTGTAGAAGAAGTATTTAATTTCATAAAAGGTGTTGAAGGTGAAGATATTATAGTAAGTTTAAAAGTTGATGGAGTGAATAGTAAAACATTGTATGTTGATGGTAATTATGAATTAAGCCTATCACGTGCTAGGGATGGTGATGCTATTGATTACACTAAAAACATTAAAAACTGCTTACCTAAAAACATTGAAACCGATAAAAAGTTTGTTAAGGTATTTGCAGAATGTTTTGTGTTCGAAAAGTATTTACCTGTATTAAGAAGGTTAGACCCTGACAGTTATAAAACACCTAAAAGCAGTGCTATATCTCTATTGAGAGTTTCACATGATATTCAACATTATAAGTACCTAAAAGTATTAGCATTTGCAGTAGACGGTGTATCTGATATAACAACAAAAGAAGAAGAGTTTAAGTATCTACAACAAAACGGTTTTACTGTATCTCCTTATAAAGTATTTAAGGCTGAATCAATTCCTAAAGATTTTAATAACTTTGAAAAGTGGTTATTAGCTGTGTGTGATTTATTTTCTAGCAACACAAGTGCAATTCCATCAGATGGTTTGGTATTTGAAGTAAATAATTTAAAATACGAAGCTACAATAACTAATCAGTATAGTTCAAGGAACATAGCTGTAAAACTGGCACAATGGAAGCATAAGAAATATAAAGGTGTTGTAGAAGAAATCCTAATAGAACAAAAAAGAGTAAAGGCTTCTTGTAGAGTTAAAATAAAACCTATAAAGACTGCTGATAGTTGTTCAGCTGAATATATTAATGTATTCAACCCAAGTATATTAATATCTCAAGGAATAAATGTAGGTTCAGAAATTGAATTTGAGAGGAATAGTGGTGCAGTAAATATTTTACTGTACGGTAAAAGGTTAGATTCATTTTAAGGAGGGATAATTATGGATTTATATGATAGAGCACAAGAGCTCATCACCTTAGACAAACATAATCCTAAATTCAGTAATACTATTCAACATGTAATCTATGAATTAGAACATGTAAATGAGTCACCTGAAGAAATTAAGAAAGCAGGAGATTATTTAAGAAAACTTAGATACAAAATTGAAGGTACAAAAGGTATGAATGTTTATAATGTTTTACAAATGTTTAAAGTAGAATATTATACACATACAGTTAGAAGTAATAAAGAATTTATATTCAGAGTTAACGTTACAGAGTTATTTGAATGTAGAAACCTTATAAGCCAGTTTATAGTATTAATAAATAAAACTGTACCTAAAGGAATGTATAAACCAAAAAACAAGTATGCTGTACAATATGTTAATTTATTAGCAAAAACATTTTTAGCTGAATATAAGGTAAAAGATGAAGGCATGTGGACAGCGTACTTTAATCTTAGAAACTTTGTGTTAAGCACTTTTTATAAAGGTTTGCTTGATACTTCATCTATTCAAAATATAGTAGATTTAATTAAAAAGATGGATGATACTATTTTACAACAGAAACGAGAAATAGTACAAACATTAAAAAATGAAACTTCTCGTATGAATATATTTGGTAATAGTTCTATTGAACATTTATCTGTATACGATGAAGATTCTATAGTAAATGAGATAGTTTATAAATTTTTGTCAAATCAAAAAGATATAAAAAATTATATGTTTGAGCAATACAATATTCTGTCTAAGTTAGAACAAGAAGGTAAACTTGATTCTAATACTAAACACGCTAAAGAAATGAGAATAAAGACAGTTTACAATAATTTTATATACAACAAAGATATACAACCATACGCTCCTATAGAAACCCTTTATTATATATTAAGAAATAAAAGGTCTGTCGCTGAACTTATGAGTTATACAGAAGCAGAATTATACGAAGCTTGTAAATTTGCAAAATGTTTTAATGAAGTATTATCAGATGATGTTTTAATATCAATTATTGTTATGAACTCTACAAGACTGATAAGAAATGATAAAGCTAAATATGGTGCAATTTTACCTGCAACTTATAAAGCCAATGAATATAATTTCGATTATCTAATTAAAGCTAATATAATGGACAAAAATAAGGCAATGGCAATTTTGGAAAAATTATATAAGGAGGAGTAATTATGTTTTTCACATCAAAAGATAAAGTAGATAACCAAGAGATTAAGGAAAAATTATCAGGTCAAGAGTATAAAGTAATTGTGCCTGCTGAAAAGATTATAGATGAAAATGGACAAGAAGTAATCCTATATAAAATGGTAGATGACGGTATTAAGGAATTGGACGTATTTAGTGGGGGTGACGATGAATGATTATAGTCTTAACAAAGAATGGTTATGTACTAACAGAAGGTAAAGCTGATAGATATGTAACAGATGAAACTTTTATTCATATATTAAAATCTGAAACTATCAGAAGAAAACTTTTAGAAGAAAGAAAAACATTAACTATCGGAAGAATTGGTGTAGAGAAACAAAGTGGTTTATGGAATAAAGGCAAAGATAAAGCTTATATTGATGCTACAGATAACCTAATTTTCAGAAAGGAGTTTGGTTATTATGCTAGATATAGATGTTAATATTTTAAATCCTAATCAAGAAGAAGTAGAGCCAGACCTAGAAATAATAAAGTTTGGTTACGCTAGTATAGAAAAGGGTATTTATACTACAAGCTTAGGTAAATTGATGGGTATGTTAAAATATATTTTAAATCATAATGTTAAGGACTATAAAGAAGAATACTATTTATTATATAAAATATATCAGAAAATTAATATCAGATAATTACGTAAGATAGGGGAGGTATTATGTCAAGTTTTAATAACATGATGAGGCAAACTATACCAGAGTTACTAAATAACTCTTCATATGAGAATGATATTCTTAAAATAACGTTCACATATAATAAGTATATGCCTTCAACAAACAGGAAAATTAATGATACTTTATGCACTGTTTTAGGTGTTGATGTTGGTCTTACAAATAAGATAAATTCTTCATTTGTTAGTACAAAACTAGACCTATTATATATTCCAGTAATGACAGTTACAGGTTTCCAAGTAGGTAATAGTTATAGACAAATTCTTGATTTATATGACAAAGCTAAAGGATGGTATTTATTAAAGGGTAAAAATAAAAATAATAGTAAATATACAACTGAAGATGATATCATGAGTTTGTTACCTAGTTCAGGTAAACACCTAACATTTACTTGTAAAGACGGTGTTATAGTAGTTGAAGATAAACAACACAAATCTGTAAAGTTAGGTCATTTCCTAAAAGCTTTCACAGGTAAATCATATAAAGAACTTATAGACCTTTTAGGTATTAATAAGTATATATTAAATTCTTTAAGAGAAGATGATGAATTAAGTGTACTTGATTCTGTAAAAGAGACAGCTAGTTTATTTGTAAGATATAATAGAGGTATGGATGATACCACTTTAGCTAAGACTGTACAAAGGTCTTTACTTAACTCACAATATTTATCTTTAAATAAAGTTAGTAGACTCAGATTAGCTTCTAGTATTTCATTTACAACAAGAGCTGAAGGTGCTGAACTTGTTGACAGTATCATGTTAAATGGAAAAGAAATACCTGCAGGTACTAAGTTATTAAGACCTATTCTTTTAGAAATAGATAAGTCTAATATTGACACATTAAGAGTTAAGAAAGATAAAGTGTATGAATTAAAGAAGTATTCTTACGAAGAAGATAGATTATCTATAAATGAAATTCTAACAATGGTTAATATGTATGCTAATCTGTTAGATGGTTATGCTAATTATGATGAAGAGTATGAATTAACTTCAAGAGTTCTTATTAATTATGAACAAAAAGTTTGTGATTTAATAAGACAAAAAGTTAATATCGTGATTAGGGATATAACAAACAACTTAGATAGCGTAGCAGCTAAAAGTGATGTTAATCTATTAGGTGTTATTAAATCTATATCTAACTTTGATAAAGAAGATTTAATTAATCATATTAAAAATGTTGAAGCTAAAGAAATGCAATTATCTGATACTTCAAATCCGATAGCTTTTGAATCTAAGAATGCTAAGCTTACAATGAATTATTCAGGTAAAGCTTCAAAAGAAATGGTAAGTATTCAAGATACTCAAAGGTCATTAATCGACCCTATAGAATCTCCAGAGTCTTCTAAAGTTGGTAAGACTGGATATAAAACTGTTGTTAGTAAAATTGATGAAAATGGTTTAGCTACAGCACCTTATATGAGAGTTAAAAATGGTGAAGTAATTTCAGATGAACCAGTGTATTTAACTGCGGCTGAAACACAATATGAATATATTGCTGAATGGAATGAAAAGTTTGAAACAGAAGAAATCCAAGCTTTCTTTAATGGAGTAGTTGTAAAAGTTCCAAAAGATAAAGTAACTTTAATAAACTATTCACCATATGATGATATGGCTATAGCTAGAGCTTCAATACCATTCCAAAACTATTCTAACGCTAAAAGACTTTTGATGGGTGCAAACTATCATAGACAAGCCGATACAATAATAAATCCTGAAAGAGCAATGGTTTCTACAGGTAGTGAATTATTTATAAAAGGCTTGGTTTACACAGCAGAAAATATCCTAAAGGAAACTTGGGATGATGGTGATTATGGTACTCAATTTGGAGTAACTGAACAAGAATTTGTAGGTTCTCTGTTAACTCTTGTTGGTACAAGAAATCAAAAAGGATATAGAACTTATAACTTTGTAGCAAGTGTAAGAGGAAGAAAAATTCCAATAAAGAAAGTATTACCTTTCATGCAAAGAACTTCTAAAGGTTCTACATTTACCTATAAACTAAATGTTCAAAAGAATAACGTATACTGTGGTAAAGACATTGTTCTTTATAACGGAAGTGTAGATATAAGAAAATTTGATATGGAATTATTTGCAGATTTCGGTCATATGAAAGTTGACCCATTAGAAGACTTAAAATATGGTTTAGCTTTAGGAAGAAACCTAAATGTAGGATTTAAGACATTTAGTTCTTCTACAATAGAAGATGCTATTACCATAAGACAAGGTTTAGTTTATGAAAATAAATTAACTTCTATTCTTCAAAAAGAAATAACTGAAGAATGTCATAATAATGAAGATTATTACGAGGTGTTTGGTTTCACTGATATTGAAAACCCACCTGCCGATTATATACTACAGAATGGATTACCTCAAGTTGGTACATTCTTAAGCGCAGGTTCATTAGTAATCTGTAAATACAGAGTATGGAAGAATAACAATAATCCTAATGCTTCAAAATTAAAGAGTGTAAAGAATCATTTCTTACCTAATAATATATCAGGTGAAGTTATATCAGCTACTATAGTAGATAACGTAGCTACAGTAATGATAGCAACAATCTCACCTATAGAAGTTGGAGATAAGATGGCAGGTAGATATGGTAATAAAGGTGTTGTTGGTAGAATAGTACCAGACAAAGATATGCCTTATGATGCTGAAACAGGTAAACCTTTAGACGTTTGTTTAAATCCTAATGGTATACCTTCAAGAATGAATATCTCTCAAGTTCTAGAAGTTGGATTATCTCAAGCTTTAAATATAGAAGGAAAGATATGTGTAGCTACACCTTTCAAAGATAATACCATGGAGTATATCAAAAAGAAAATGGGTGAAGCTGAGTTAAATGGTAGACAATTAATTGATGGTAGAACAGGTAAACCTTTCTACAGAAAAACATTTGTTGGATACATGTATATGTTTAAACTTGAGCATATGGTCAATAAGAAGATTAATTCTATAGGTTACACAAATTCTGTAAATCCACTAACTAACCAACCTAAGAAGGGTGCAAGTAAAGGTGGAGGACAAGCATTTTCTGAATATGAAATGTGGTGTTTAATTGCTTCAAACGCTAAGAAGGTTTTAAATAGTTTATATACTGTTCAATCTGATGACGTTGAAGCACAAAGAAATATCAAAGATTTAATAAGGTCAAATCCAAATGATGTTGAGTTGGAATGTACTAACAACAATGATAAGATGCTTCAAGTTGTGCTAAGGTCATTTGGAGTAGAATTAGAAGTTGTTAATAATAAGTATGTATATTCAACAATGACAGATAAGAAGATTAAATCATTAGCACCTAATGGACTAGACCCTTCCAATATTGACAGTCTTTACCATGAGTCTAAACTACTAAAAGGTAAAAACAAAATAAATGCTAGAGATAAATGGAATTGGGTTGATTTAGGTTGTGAAATCATACATCCTAACTGGTTGATAAAAGCTAAGCTAAATAGACTTATAGCTGTAACAGTAATTAAAACTGATAGTACAGCTTTAGATATTTTAAACCAAAGAGCATTTTCAGATATATTAGAAGGAAGAAAAGCATTAAACTTCCAACACAATCCACCAAGTGTAATTTCACTTGAGTCATTAGATTCTGATATAGACTCAGACTTAATAATTTCAGGTATGCCTGCTTTAGTTAAATTATTTAGAGAGACAGACTTGGAAAATGCTTTAAGAGTTTATGATAAGAGAATATCAAAAGCAAAGGAGCTTGAAAATGAAACCCATATTAAGAAGAACTATTTCGAAGATTTAAATCAAAGAAATATTATTCTTGAATGGATAGAGAATGGACAAGCCTTAAGTGACTATATTATTTCAGCTTTCCCTATAGTTCCTTTAGTGTACAGACCTTTAACTGATGATGTTAGAAGAAAGCATGACTTTAATCAACATTATGAAAGAATATTTGCGGCTATTAAAGAAGTTAAAGTCACAAATAACAACAATAGTATCTTAAAGGTTTACAATAGAATAGCTGAGTTTATTGGTTTAAAAGATACCGATGGCAGTAATTCTTTACAATCATTACAACAAATTTATGTTGGTAAAGATGCTAGTGGAAAAGGTATGCTAAGGTCTTCTATGCTTAAAAAGAGAGTCCATATGTCAGGTCGTTCAGTCATCATACCTACACAAGATGTAAATCTAAAAATAAATGAAGTTGGTGTTCCAATTTTATTAGCAGTTAATATTTGGAATGAAATATTAGTTTCTCATTTATTAAGAAAATCTCCACTAACAGATAGCCCTTTAATTCTTATTAATAACAAACAAGGTGCGAATATTTTAGATGAAGATTTAGTTAAAGAATTAATAAACTGTGTAGCTAGTGATAATGTAATGCGTTTCTGTGAATATTTGAATTTAGGTTCAAT
The DNA here is from genome assembly GCA_937944945.1 of uncultured Clostridium sp. Taxonomy (GTDB): domain Bacteria; phylum Bacillota; class Clostridia; order Peptostreptococcales; family Peptostreptococcaceae; genus Intestinibacter. The sequence continues at coordinate 8,118 of CALEBD010000306.1, forward strand.
GCAAGAAGATGCTAGAAACTTATACTTTAATACTAAGAAATTTATAATTAAAGTATTAGAGGACCAAGTAGTTTTATTTGGTCACCATCAAAGTCTGCATTATATCCTTTACAAACTAGCGGGTTTAATTCGATTGCTTTATTAAATGTGATTACAACTTTAAATGCTTTACAAGAAGATTTTTGTAGTGAAGGTTGTCTACCAAATAAAACTACTTGGTCCTCTAATACTTT
>CALEBD010000307.1 GCA_937944945.1 uncultured Clostridium sp.
AGGAATAGTTATGGATTTTAAACCGGTAGTAACCATATCATGGGAATTATTATTCCAGATTATAAATACAGTTATACTATTCTTAGTATTGAAAAAAGTATTATTCAAGCCAGTTCTAAACATAATTGAACAAAGAGAAAATATGATTCAAGATGATTTAGCTGCTGGGGCAAAAGCTAAGAATGAAGGTATAGCTTTAAGAAAAGAATATGAAGAAAAAGTTAGCTTAGCGAAAGAAGAAGGTAAAGAGATAATAAACCAAATAATCGCAGATGCACAAGCTGAAGCATCTTCATTAAAATCAAAAGCAACAAAAGAAATTGCTCAAGAAAAAGAACAAGCTATTGCTGAAATCAGAAATGATATATCAGATATAGCTATACTAGCAGCATCAAAAGTATTAGAAGAAGATATAGATAAATCTAAACATGAAGATTTAATCGAAAAATTTATAAAAGAGGTAGGGGAAGCTGAATGATAGATGTAATAGCTAACAGATACGCTGAAGCTCTATTTCAAATAGGTGAAGAAGAAAATAAAACTGATAACCTATATAATGAACTAAAAGAAGTATCTTCTCTAATAACTACAAATAACGAATTAAACAATGTTATGAAGTCTCCATTAGTATCAAAAAAGGAAAAAATCCAATTAATTGATACTTTATTTGCTGGAAAAATAGACAATGATTTAAAAAACTTTTTAAAAATATTAATTGAAAAAGGTAGAATCACATCTATAAGTGCAATAGAGGCAACATATAAAGGACTGTTAAATGAAAAGAACAATATCTTAGAAGGATATGTAATCAGTGCAGTTCAAATGGATAACGAGAAAATCAAAGAGCTTGAGACAGAGCTTTCTAAAAAATATAATAAAAATGTTACTTTAGAATATAAAGTTGATAAGAATGTATTAGGTGGAGTTTTAGTAAGACTTGGTAATACGGAAATAGATGGAACAATAAGAACTCGTTTAAATGGATTAAAAAATCAACTTTCACAAGTAATTTAGTAGGAGGGCGGTGAACCCATGAACTTAAGACCTGAAGAAATCAGTTCTATAATTAAACAACAAATAAAGAACTATGATAATAAAATAGAATTAACAGATACAGGAAGTGTCCTAAAAGTTGGGGATGGTATAGCTACAGTCTATGGATTAGAAAATGTTATGTCAAGTGAATTACTTGAGTTCCCAGGTGAAGTATTTGGGATGGCACTTAACTTAGAAGAAGATGTTGTTGGGGCCGTTTTATTCGGTGATGACAGCGGAATCAAAGAAGGAGACATAGTAAAAAGAACTGGAAGAATAGTAGAAGTTCCAGTTGGTGAAGCTATGATAGGTAGAGTTGTAAGTCCACTTGGTTTACCTATAGATGGTAAAGGACCTATAAACACTAACAAAACTAGACCAGTTGAAACTCCAGCACCTGGTATAATGGCAAGAAAATCAGTTTTTGAACCATTACAAACAGGTATAAAATCAATTGACTCAATGATACCAATCGGTAGAGGTCAAAGGGAGCTTATAATCGGAGATAGACAAACTGGTAAAACTTCTATAGCAATAGATACTATACTAAACCAAAAAGGTAAAGATGTTATATGTATATATGTTGCAATAGGACAAAAACGTTCAACAGTAGCACAATTAGTTACTAGATTAGAAAATGGTGGAGCAATGGATTACACAATAGTTGTTTCTGCAACAGCTTCAGAATCTGCACCACTTCAATACTTAGCACCATATGCAGGAGCTGCAATGGGTGAAGAATTCATGTACAATGGAAAACACGTTCTAATAATATATGATGATTTAAGTAAACAAGCAGTTGCTTACAGAGAAATGTCATTATTACTTAGAAGACCACCAGGCCGTGAAGCATACCCAGGGGATGTTTTCTATCTACATTCAAGATTATTAGAAAGAGCAGCTAAATTATCTGACGAATTAGGCGGAGGATCAATGACTGCTTTACCAATAATAGAAACTCAAGCAGGTGACGTTTCTGCATATATACCAACAAACGTTATATCAATCACTGACGGACAAATATACTTACAACCAGAATTATTCTACTCAGGTGTAAGACCAGCAGTTGACCCTGGTATATCAGTATCAAGAGTTGGTGGTAGTGCACAAATAAAATCAATGAAAAAAGTTTCAGGTACATTAAAACTTGCTTACTCTCAATATAGAGAGCTTGCATCATTCTCTCAATTCGGTTCTGACTTAGATGCTGATACTAAGAGAAGACTTGCTCAAGGTGAAAGAATCGTTGAAGTATTAAAACAAGGCGAAAATGCACCTCTTCATGTTAGTAACCAAGTTATGATAATATTTGCTGTTACAAATGGATTTGTAGATGATATCCCAGTTAGTGAATTATCTAGATTTGAATCTGAATTATTTAAATTCGTAGATGCAAATTATCCTGAATTAAGTGAAAAAATACTAGCAAATAAGGATTTCACAACTGATTTAACTGCAGCAATAAATGAATTCAAAAAGACATTTGTTGTTGAAGCTTAAGAATCCTTTTTAAAAAGGAGGTAAACTAATTGGCAGGCGCTGGAATTAAAGAGATTAAAAACCGTATAGGCAGTGTTCAAAGTACAAAACAAGTTACAAAAGCTATGGAATTAGTTTCTTCATCAAAAATGAGAAAAGCTAAGGATAGAGCTTTAGCTAGTAGACCATACTTTAATACAATGTATGAAACGGTTAAAGATATAGCTTCTAACACAAGAGGTGTTAGAGACCCATTCTTAAAACAAAGAGAAGTAAAAAATAAATGTTATATCGTAATAGCTGGAGATAGAGGTCTAGCTGGAGGATATAACTCAAATATATTCAAACTTACAACTGCTCATATGGA
>CALEBD010000308.1 GCA_937944945.1 uncultured Clostridium sp.
TTTTGCTTTTTCCATGTCCATAGTTTCTTGAGCTTTTTCAATTAAACTTAAGACATCACCCATTCCTAAAATTCTAGAAGCCATTCTGTCTGGATGGAAAGGTTCTAAATCATCTAATTTTTCACCCATACCTATGAATTTTATAGGTTTTTGTGTTACAGCTCTTATCGAAAGTGCTGCCCCACCTCTAGTGTCACCATCTAGTTTAGTAAGTACAACTCCATCTATACCTAAAGCATTGTCAAAACTTTCAGCTACGTTAACTGCATCTTGACCTGTCATTGAGTCGACTACTAAAAGTATTTCATGTGGTTTGACTTCTGATTTAATAGATTTTAATTCATCCATTAATTCTTCATCTATATGAAGTCTACCTGCTGTATCTATTATAACTAAATCGTTGTTGTTTTTCATAGCATGACTAAGTCCTGCTTTTGCTATATTAACTGGGTTTTCTTTATCACCCATGTTAAATACTTCTATGCCTAAGCTTGAACCTACAACTTCTAATTGTTTTATCGCTGCTGGTCTATAAACGTCACAAGCTACAAGTAATGGTTTCTTTCCTTGTTTCTTGAAATATCCGCCAAGCTTTCCTGATGTTGTCGTCTTACCTGCCCCTTGTAAACCTACCATCATGATTATTGTTGGTGGTTTTGAAGATATTGTTATTTTACTTTGAACATCTCCCATTAAAGCAGTAAGTTCTTCATTTACTATCTTTATAACATGTTGTGCTGGAGTTAAACTTTCCATAACTTCTTGTCCAACACATCTTTCTTGCACTTTTTTTACAAAATCTTTTACGACTTTAAAGTTTACATCGGCTTCAAGTAATGCAAGTTTTACTTCTCTCATAGCAGCCTTTACATCTTTTTCAGTAAGTTTTCCTTTTGATTTTAACTTACTAAAGGCACCTTGCAATTTATCAGATAAACCTTCAAATATCATTTTAACAACTCCCTACATATTTCTTCTATATTTTCTAGCTTAGGGATTAAATCAGCACAATCTCTATTGTGCAATAAATCTTCTTTTATGTCAATAATTTTCTCCCTAATAGATTTAAGGAATTTTTCTTGGTCTTTTAACTTAGCTACTAAATGTAGTTTACTTTCGTATTCTCTAAGTATTTTCTCTGAACGCTTCAATGTGTCGTAAACTCCTTGTCGTGATACACCTAAGTTTTCACTTATCTCTCCTAATGAATAATCTTCTTCATAGTAAAGAGATACCATTTCTCGTTGTTTGTCAGTCAATAGCTCTTTGTATTGCTCAAACAACAATCCAATCTCAACCATTTTTTCTATGTTCATAACAATCACTTCCAAGACCTTACTGTAAAGGTTCTTTACTTTACACATTGTATTTTATATCAAATAAATACTCTTGTCAACATTTATTTTATGCTAAGTTTAACCGAATAGAGCATCTACAAACGATTTAGAGTCAAAATCTTGTAAATCTTCCATTTGTTCCCCTACACCTATCAATTTAACAGGTACATCTACTTCTGATTTAACAGCTAAAACAACTCCACCTTTTGCTGTTCCGTCTAGTTTTGTCAGAACTAATCCTGTTATATCACATACTTCTTTAAAGCTTTTAGCTTGTGATACTGCATTTTGTCCAGTAGTCGCATCAACTACTAGTAAAACTTCTTTTTTAGCTTCTGGATACTCTCTATCTACTATTTTAAATACTTTACCTAATTCATTCATTAAGTTTGATTTATTGTGAAGACGTCCTGCTGTATCACAGATTAATACGTCTACCCCTCTTGATTTAGATGCTTTTATAGCATCAAATATTACAGCTCCTGGGTCTGCACCTTCTTGATGTTTTATTATATCTACATTACATCTATTTGCCCATACTTCTAATTGGTCTATAGCAGCTGCTCTGAATGTATCTCCTGCAGCAAGTAATACTTTTTTACCTTCTGACTTATATCTATGAGCTAATTTACCTATTGTTGTAGTTTTTCCTACACCATTTACCCCTACCATTAATATTATAGTTGGACTGTGTGATGCATCTAACTTAGTATCATCTTTAGATAAAATATCTTCTATTATTAATTTTAATTCTTCTCTTACGTCTTGTGGATCTGTTATCTTCTTACGTCTTATAGCATCTTCTAATTTTTCGATTATATCCATAGTAGTATTAACGCCAACATCAGCAGTTATTAAAACTTCTTCTAAGTCTTCTAAAAGTTCTTCATCTACTTTTGTGTATGCTTTTAATACTTCATCTACTCTATCTGTTATACCTTGTTTAGCCTTTGTTAAACCTTGTTTTAATCTGTCAAACAGACTTACTTTTTTAGGCTTTTCTTCTATTGTTTCTGTTTCTTCAATTTCCTCTACAAACTCATCTTCTTGTTCTATATCTTCTTCTATTTCTTGAGATTGTTGAGCTTCTTCAGCTTCTTCTACTTCTTCAGATTCTTCTATTTCTTGAGCTAATTCTTCTTTTATTTCTTCAATTTCTTCATCTGAAGTTTCTAATTCTTTTTCTTCTGCGACAACATCTACAGCTTTTTCTTCATCTTGTGATTTTTCATTAATTATTTCTTCTTGTTTTTCATATTCTGTAGATATTTCGTCTTCATCTGCACTTTGAACTTCAATATCTTCTGCTTGTTCTTCAATTTCTTCTTTTAAATCATCAGAGTCATTTTGAGCTTCTTCTAATTCAGAATTATCATCTTCTTCAACTTGTATTTCTTCTACTGATTCTTCTTGTATTTCTTCTTTTTTCTTTTTCCCAAAACCAAAAAGTTTTTTAAACATACTATTTCCTCCATTTTATACTATATCTGTCATTTTATGTGCTTCATGAAGGTCTAAGCTAATTACTTTTGATATAGCTTTTTGCTCCATTGTAACACCATAAATATAATCGGCTGCTTCCATTGTACCTCTTCTATGTGTTACTGCTATAAACTGAGTATCTTCTGATAATTCTTTTAAATACTCTCCAAATCTAAATATATTGGCATCATCTAGTGGCGCCTCAATTTCATCTAAGATACAAAACGGCGTAGGTTTAGCTAATATTATTGCAAATAAGATACTTATAGCTGTTAATGCCTTTTCTCCACCTGATAGTAAGTTTAGATTTTTCATCTTTTTACCTGGTGGCTTAGCAGTTATTTGAATATCACTTTCAAGTATATTATCTTCGTCTAATATTGTAAGCTCTCCTTCTCCACCTCCAAATAGTCTTTTATATACGTATTTGAAGTTTTCGTTTACTTGAGTAAATTGTTCTTTAAATTGAACTTTCATATTCACTTCAAGCTCTTCTATGATTTTTTCTATTGCATTTATAGATTCTTCTAAATCTGTTTTTTGCTCGCTATAGAAATCATATCTCTCTTTAGTTTCTTT
>CALEBD010000309.1 GCA_937944945.1 uncultured Clostridium sp.
TCCAAGTTGGACTGATACTATTAAAATCAGTTACTATCCAAAGATTATTAATTCTATTTTGTTCATACAATTCTTTAGTAAATACTATTCCACATTCTTCTACTTTTTCTTTATCTGTATTATACCATCTACTAACAGCCGTACCTAGTATATTTTCAGAGATTTCTAAACCTCCTAAATATTGTCTAATATCTTCTATATTCTATAGAATTCCAGTAGTTCCGGCATTATCTGTTAACAATCTAACATTCTATGCCCATCTATACTACTTGTCAGATAGCATAGTAATATCAGAATCTAGATTCATTCCTTCGAGAAATGTATTTACTTGGCTATTTATCTCCATAATCTATTATAATTCTAATTGTAAATCTATTGTCTATCACCAGTAGTACTAAAGAAAGTACGTTCTTCATCCATTTCTGGAACTAATGTATTCCATGTATACTTAATATTAGTTAATTCATCTTGATTAGGCATCAAAGATTCAGCATATGCTTGCTTTCTATAGAAGTTATAAGAGTTCTTAGCATCTATCCACAACTATCTGTGTACTTCTCCTTTTATATACTTAATATAAAGAATCTTTTGTGCACAATACCAAAAGCAAGCTTCAAAGTAAGACTATACGTCTGGCATCATTGGCATACCATCTTCGTCAGTATAGATAGCGTGGTATGAGATTTTTGCATATCCTTCTGGAACATTTGAGATGAGATATCCTGGTTTGACATCATATTGTGGCGTATAACTGAAATTAGTACCATTAAAACTAGTGTGCTGTAATCTACCATTTTTGCTACAAACTGTATAATTATTAATCAATGCGCTAAGCGTCTATCTAGTATTAGCATCTTTATTAAGTATTTCTAATGCGTCTTTATCTTTAGTAATATTGTGAAGGTTCTTTACTAATGGTATTAATACATCATCGTGTATAATCATATTACAACAATCACAGTTATCTTTTCTGTCATAAACACTGAATGTACCTGTACTCTTCTTCATAGGTATCCAACCACCACAATCACATGTAGAGTAAGCTACACTATTTAATCTTTCTAAGTCACATGGTAACTTAGCCTAATAACCATTGATGGGTATTACTTCTACTTTATGATCTAGTTGATTAACTGAACCTATATTCATTAAAGCTTCTCCAATCCATTGACGTATATCTGTAATAGGTATTTCAGTTTCATTTAAACCTAAGTCCGCAATTACTTTAGCAATCACGGCTTTACTACTTGTCATTTTATATATCATGGCTGCTATTCGTAATCGTGAATATTCTGTTTAATTATTTGCGCTAGATGTCTTTTATTAGCCCTAGTAAGTACAATCTAATACTTACTCTTATTAGACACTAGCATATCCTATTTATTCCAATAAAGTCTGTACTTATAGAATCCTGAGTGTTCGTTAAGTAAATAAGTAAGTTTACCTAATTCTTTTGTAGCTTTATAATCTATTCTAAGACTTCTGCCGTCTAAATGCTTTGGCTATTTCTTTACTATTTGAATACTACCCATTCTATATGGTAGTTTAACTTCTTTGCTTTCTTCTAATAACTAATCTCTAAGATAGCAAAAGTATTCAGTTACTATTTTTCTATAAGTAGGATAGTCTATATCATATACTGTATCTGCTTCTATGTTACTTAGATAGTGATTATAGAAAGAAGGTATAGTATAAGATACAGTTTTATTAGCAGATTTATTTAATTCATTCATCGTCTTATACTTCTATTAACATTCTAATTCATCACATTCTAAGTATCATCTTTACTATCATTAGTAGTATCAGATACTTGCTATCTCATAGTTAAGAAATCTTTAGTAAATATTAACTACTTAACTGTACCCCACATATAAGCTGGTAAAGGATATTCATCCTTATCTGGATCATAACACAGTTTGTCTTCAGTAGGATCTTCAGCAATTATTTCTACATCAATATATTCTAGTTGGTTAGCATCACCTTCTACATATATTCTATTACCTTTAACATATGCAATATAATCTTTACAGGTATACTTTCTATATTTCTAGAATTTCATTTTAGTTTCAGAACCTAATTGAATAATATTACCATAGGCATCTTTTACTGTTATTACTGAAGTAGTAAGTTTAGTACCAAGTAAAGTTGGTAATTCTTTATCTCCTTGGTATTCTGCATGACCTGGATCTTCTTCTATTTTATCCAAATGCATGCGTATAGTCTAATAGAAGATC
>CALEBD010000310.1 GCA_937944945.1 uncultured Clostridium sp.
GTGCATATGTTAAATACAAGGAAAAAATGTTAGAGGAGAAAAATGTATATATATAATAAATTTAGTATATTTAAAAGATTAAGTACTAAAAATGCAAAATTTTCTTGTTTTTTAAGGATTATGTAAGAAATATTTGATATTATTAAAATAAGATATATGTTATTCTAATAATAGAATTAGATGTTAAGGGTGATAAAATTAATGGCGAAAATTAGAACGAAATACGTATGTCAGTCATGTGGTTATGAGACGAGTAAATGGATGGGTAAATGCCCAGAATGTATGAAATGGAATTCATTTGTAGAAGAAATAGAAGAAAAAAAAACTAAAAAGGAAGTTTTTATAATAGATAAATCAAGCTCACAGCCAGTGAGCATAAATTCAATAGTTGCTGTAAAAGAAGAAAGATTTACAACAGATATAGAAGAATTAGATAGAGTTTTAGGTGGAGGAATTGTAAAAGGGTCATTGGTTTTAGTTGGTGGTGATCCTGGGATAGGAAAGTCTACACTTTTAATGCAAGTATCTAGCAAAGTTGCAAATACTAATAAAAAGGTATTATATATATCTGGTGAGGAATCTGAATCTCAAATAAAAATGAGAGCAAGTAGATTAGGTGTTAATTCACAAAATTTATATATTTTTGCTGAAAATAATCTGAGTATAATAGAAGCTCATTTAGAAAAAATAAATCCAGATTTAATTATAGTTGATTCAATTCAAACTGTATATTCTCCAGAGATATCTTCAGCTCCAGGTACTGTTAGTCAAATCAAAGAGGGAACTTCAAAATTCATGAAAATATCTAAAAAAATGGGTATATCAACATTTATCGTTGGTCATGTTACAAAAGAGGGTGCTCTTGCAGGACCTAAATTATTAGAACATATGGTAGATACAGTATTATATTTTGAGGGAGAAAGATACAACTCTTATAGATTAGTTAGAGCAGTAAAAAATAGATTTGGTTCTACTAATGAATTAGGAGTATTTGAAATGAAGGATATAGGTTTAGTTGAATTAAAAAATCCTTCACAAGTTTTGATTTCGGAAAAACCAAAAGATGTTTCTGGTTCCGTAATCATATCAACAGTTGAGGGGACTAGACCAATGTTATTAGAATTACAGGCTTTAGTAGCGCCTACTAACTTCGGTATGGCAAGAAGAACATCTACGGGGGTAGATTTTAACAGAGTAGCCTTATTATTAGCAGTTTTAGAAAAGAGAATTGGTTTACAAATTCAAAACCAAGATGTATATATAAATGTCGTTGGGGGAATCAAAATAAACGAGCCATCAATAGATTTAGGGATAGTTATTGCTGTTGCTTCAAGTTTTAGAAATATACCTATAGCATCAGACATAGTTGTTACAGGAGAGGTTGGTTTAACTGGAGAAATAAGAGCTGTGAGTTATATCGAAAAAAGAATAGCAGAATGTAAAAAACTAGGATTCAAAAAAATAGTGATACCTAGAAATAATTATGAAGTAGTAAAAGATGTAAAAGGCATAGAGATAATACCAGTTGACAATCTTAGACAAGCGATAAATATAGTGCTAAGGGGGTAATAATTATTATGGATAATATAATTAATAACGAAGGTTTATTGCATGCTTTAAAAATGATATCTCCAGGGACCCCACTAAGAAAAGGTCTAGAAAATGTATTAAGAGCAAAAACAGGTGGGCTTATAGTTCTAGATTCAAATGAAGAGGTTATGAAAATTGTTGATGGTGGATTTAGGATAAATGCCGAATATTCACCAGCATATTTATACGAACTCGCAAAAATGGATGGGGCTATAGTACTTAGTGAAGACTCTAAGAGAATATTATTAGCAAATACACAATTAATACCAAACTACAATATACCTACAACAGAAACTGGGACTAGACATAGAACAGCAGAAAGAGTTGCAAAACAAACAGGAGCAATTGTAATTTCAATTTCACAAAGAAGAAATGTCATCACAGTTTATAGGGGAGATCAAAAATACGTTGTTGAAGAAATCGCAGAAGTGTTTTCTAAAGCAAACCAAGCTTTACAAACTTTACAAAAATATAAAGATGTATTAGATACATCTATTTATAACTTAAATTCACTTGAATTTAGTGATTTAGCCACAATTTATGATGTAATAGTTGTGGTTCAAAGTATGGAGAGAGTATTGAGAGTTGCACAAATAATAGAAGGGTACTTAGTTAACCTAGGTGAAGAAGGATATCTAGTAAGAATGCAGCTAGAAGAATTATTAGGTGGAACTGAAAAAAACCGACTTCTATTATTAAAAGACTACAAAAGAGAAAATATAGATTTAAACGAATGTAGTAGAAAAATTAGAAATTTATCAGAAGAAGATTTATTAAACAAGGTCAAAATTGCTAAAGTTTTAGGATATAGTGGAATTTCTGAAGATATGGACTTACAAGTTCAAACTAAAGGATATAGAATTCTAAACAAAGTACACAGACTACCAGTATCAATCATAGAAAACTTAGTAAATTATTTTGGAAACTTCCAAGAGATTTTACAAGCATCTATAGAAGAATTAGATGAAGTTGAAGGAATAGGCGAAATAAGAGCCACGTATATTAGAAATGGACTTATAAAATTAAAAGTAGTATTAGGAAATGGTCATATATAGTTAACATGATCAAGGTATTATAAAATTAAAATCAAAGGAGCAGAAAATTTAAGGGGGTGACACTTTGATAAGCAAAATAATTAGAATAATAATAGGATTATTAGGAGCTGCATTTGGAACCGCAGTGTATATAACTTTAGTTGAACTTTTACCAGGATTATTTACAAATGTGAATAATTATAAATATATAATAGCTATAGGAGCTGCATTAGCATTTGGTATTATTTTTTATATTATATCACCATGGATATTATCGAAAGTGAGAGAGGGTGTAAAACTTCTAGACAAGGAGATATCTAAATACCCACAATCTGATATATTATTGGGAACAATCGGTCTTATAGTTGGATTAGTAATAGCTTATTTAATAGTTAGTGGAATAGGTACATTTGTGAATATACCTATAATTACTGCAATAGTAGGTATATTAGTATATTTATTTATGGGATATATAGGTATCAGAATTGCTTTAAAAAGTAGAGATGATTTATTTAATATTAATAAATTAAGCAGGCTTACAACATCTTTAAATAAAGAAAAACAATCTAAAAAAGAGACAATAGTAAAGAAAATACCACCTAAGGTTTTAGATACAAGCGTAATAATTGACGGTAGAATAGCTGACATATGTAAAACTGGGTTTATTGAAGGAAAATTAGTTATACCAAGATTCGTATTAAACGAACTACAACATATAGCTGATTCATCTGATGATTTAAAAAGAGTTAGAGGAAGAAGAGGTCTTGATATACTAAATTCAATTCAAAAAGAACTTGATATAGAAGTTGAAATAAGCGATAAAGATTTTGAAGATATACCAGAAGTAGACAGCAAACTTCTAAAATTAGCAGAAACTATAGGAGGAAAGGTCGTTACAAATGATTTTAACCTTAATAAAGTCGCTCAATTCCAAGGAGTAGAAGTCCTAAACATTAACGAATTGGCTAATGCAGTAAAACCAGTTGCTATACCTGGAGAGCATATGATGGCACAAGTCGTTAAAGAAGGTAAGGAACAAAATCAAGGAATAGCTTATTTAGATGATGGAACAATGATAGTAGTAGATGGAGGAAGAAAATATATAGGTGAAACTATAAATGTATTAGTTACATCTGTACTTCAAACTCCAGCAGGAAGAATGATTTTTGGAAAGCCTAAGAACTAAATTTAATATAATGTTTCGAAAGTAAAAACGTGGCTAATTAGAATAAAAGAGAGACATAAGGTCTCTCTTTTTTATTACTATAAAATTCCAAAAAAATATTGCATAAATATACAAATGAATTAAAATTAAATAAAGAGCAGATTAAGGGGGATAAATATGAAATATAAAACTAAAGTAACGGCAATTGGGGCAATGGTGCAAGAACTTGCAGAAGACGGAAATCTAATAATACTTTTTAATGATGATATAAATGATTCGGATTTAAAAGATATATCTGTTTCACATGAAGTTGGGGTATTAAATGAAGATATATTTGTTGGGGACAAATTAACTATAGGGGATAAGATTTTTGATGTAACATCTGTTGGAAATATAGCAACTAAAACATTAAAAGATTTAGGACATTGCACATTAAAATTTGATGGAGATATTAAATCTAACTTACCAGGTGAGATACATGTAAGAGGGTTAGTACCAGAAATAAAAGTTGGAGATATAATATCTTTTGAATAAGAAAAAGTATACGTATTATAAATAAAATTAATAAAATTATGCATTAGAGGAAACCTTGGTAGTAATATAGAATAACTATTCAGGTTTCCTTTTAATATTTAGGATTAGTTTTAATGTTTATTGTAAATTTAATAATTATATGGAAAACGATACCATTAAGCTAAAACCTATTGATTTATAATTAAAATAAAGGCACAATAATAAAAAGGGGAATTTTTATTATTTAAGATAAGAATTTTATTAATGGGGGTAAATAAATGAATAAATATAAATCTATTATTATAAAGAGAGGTCCAAAAGGTTGGGGTGGTCCGTTAACAATTGTTCCAACCCAAGTGAAAAATAAAATATTAGTTGTTACAACAGATGGATTTCCACCGTTGGCTAAATATATAGCTAACTTAACAGGGTGTGAATTAATAGATGGATTTAAGATAATGGTACCGGAAGAAGAAGTTGTACTAGCTATAATAGATTGCGGAGGCATTGCTAGATGTGGGATTTATCCCAAAAATGGTATACCAACTATGAATTTAAATTCAACAGGAAAAAGTGGACCATTATCTAATTTTATAACAGAAGAATTATATGTATCTGATGTAAAAGAAAATACTATTTTTCTTTATAATATAGAATAAAATATTTATCATTTTTATTATAAATGTAAAAAATTCATTTAAAATTGATGATATTAGTATTTAATAAAAAAGAAAATACAAATTTATTTATTTGTATTGGTGATTTTTTTTCTATCTTTGTCGCCATGAGAAGAGATTCTCTTACCTTGTAAGTAAGGGATTTCTTTTTTCCACTACCTTGTAAGTAAGAGAATGGAT
>CALEBD010000311.1 GCA_937944945.1 uncultured Clostridium sp.
CATAAATTACTACATCTGCATTTGATAGTAATTTATATCCTTTTAATGTTATTAATTCTTTATCCCCAGGACCTGCCCCTACAAAATGTACTTTATTAATGTTAGTATTCATTATCTTCTTCTACTCCTTTTTCGCATGAAATTATATATATTGGATTGTGAGGTTTAAAATATTCCCCTGTTCCTAACTTTTCAAGTTTTGCAACATTTAAAACTGTAACATCAATATTTTTAAACCCTTTTTCTTTTACTAATCTCAACATTTCATAAAATGTATCTATTATTATAAAGTTTGCTACAAGTCTTCCTCCATCAACTAGTAAGTCTTTAGACCAATCTATAATTTCTTCTAATTTTTTACCAGTTCCACCAAGGAAAATTGCATCTGCTTTTATATCTTTATCTAATTCTACAGGTGCATAAGCTTTTATTATTTCTACATTATCTAAATTGAACTTTTCTTTATTTTGTTTTACTAAATCAATTGCATCATCATTACGTTCAATAGCTATAACTTTTAAATTTGGATAGCTATATCCTGCTTCAATCGATACACTTCCTGTTCCTGCACCTACATCAATAAAAGTTTTTGCATTTAATAACTCTAGTTTATTTAGAGAAATAGCTCTAACTTCTTCTTTTGTTATAGGAACTTTTCCTGTTATAAAATCTTTATTCTTCATCTAATATCACCACTACATTCATATCAAATTTATCAACTGCTAATATAGCTTCTGGTTTTCCTATTGTTATCTTCTCATTTTCATAAGATAGATTTTCTCCTACAACAACAGTTTTTTTCAGATTTCTTTTTTGTATTTCTCTACTTATCTCATGTGGTCCAATTTTACTATCAGTAACCATACATACCTTTTTATGAGAAAGTATATAATCAAAATCTGGCACTTTCCCATGACTACTTGTAATATAAACATCATTCATGTCTACAAATATTCTTGAGAATATATATTGAAGAGAGCTTATCCCAGAAACTATATTTAGATGTTTGTGTTCTATGTTATTTGAAAGGTATTTTCCAATCCCATATATAGATGGATCTCCAGATGCTATAACAGAAATATTTTTATCTAAGTTATTTTGTATATATTCTAGAATTTCTTTTAGATTAGTAGATAAAACTATCTTTTCACCTTTAAAATCTTCTATTGATTCTAGATTTCTTCTTCCACCAATCACTACATCTGATGAGTAAATAATTTTCTCACCCAATTTAGTAATATAACCTGTGTTACCAGGACCCAAACCTATAATATTTATCATTTGAATACCTCCACTATGGACTCTGCATTATCAGATTTTGCTAGATATGATTTGTCCATTCTAAACATATACACACCTACTTCTATATCATCATCACCTAAATGTTGTTTTACTCTATCTCTGCATTTATTACATAAGATTTCATAAACACCTGTATATTCACTATCATCTATTATTTCTACTGCACCCTCAGCTGTCACACATTTATCTATTTCTTGTAAAAATTCTAGTGGCGCTCCCATAAGTGCCAAGTTAGCAATCATAATTTCATTTCTAGCATCAGCGACTTTGCTATGCGTGTGGAATATGCCGGCAGCTATCTTTATAAATTTACCAATATGTCCTGCCATAAGTATTTTTTTATATCCCATACGCTTGGCTTCCATAAGCATATAGCCTACAAAATTACTCATTCTAACTACATATTTTTCATCCAAGCCAAGTTCATTTTTTATAAACTCTTCACCATGGTTTCCTGGGACTAAGATGATTTGGTCAATTCCTTGTGCTCTTTTCATTTCAAGCTCAATAGATAATGATTTTTTCCATCCTTCATCACTCATAGGTTCTACTATTCCAGAAGTACCTAAGATAGATATTCCTCCAACTATACCAAGTCTAGGATTGAATGTTTTTTTAGCAATTTCAACACCTTCTGGCGCAGATATAGTAATTTTTAGTGTTTTTGATTTATCTATATATGTGTTTAAATCTGTTCCTAATACTTTGTGGATTTCGGTTTTAATCATATTCATTGGAACTGGATTGATTGCAGATTTTCCAACCTCTACTTTCAGTCCTTTTTTTGTTACTGTTCCTACTCCTATGCCACCTGTTACATAAATATCTTCTTCCTCATTAATTCTATCAATTATTTCTGCTTTTGCAAAAATGTCCATTTTATGAGTTGCATCGATATCATCTCCACCATCTTTTTGAATAGAACAAATCGCATATTTTTTATTTATTTCTATATTTTCAGGCTTTAAAGTAAGATAAATTCCCTTGGGCGTATCTATATTAACTGACTCCAGTTTTTTTTGAGTAATTAACATATATGTTGCTGCTTTAGAGGCTGCTGCTGCACAAGATCCTGTAGTATATCCTCTTCTATATTTTTTGCCGTCTATATATACATACTCTTCCATAACTCTACCTACATTGCATATAGTATTGCATTAACTATCGCAGCAGCTATATTGCTACCACCTTTTCTACCTTGTGCCACTATATGAGGTATTTCTGTTTGTTCTAATTCATATTTTGACTCAGCAGCACCAACAAATCCAACTGGTACACCTACTACTGCATCTACATTACAACCTGATTTTTGCATTTCCATAACTTTATATAAAGCTGTTGGGGCATTTCCAAGAACAAATATCTTTCTTCCTGTATCTTGCATAGCTAATTCAACTGCTGCCATAGAACGAGTTATACCTTTTTCTTTTGCTAGCTCTCTTGTTTTTTCATCTGCAACTAAACATTTATACTCACATCCTAGTGCATTTAATCTAGTTTTATTGATTCCACTTAAAGCCATATTTGTATCTGTGTATATTGTGCATTTATTATTTAATGCATCTATTATATTTTCTACAGCAGTTTCTGATATTTTTAATATGTCTAAGTATTCAAAATCTGCACTTGTGTGTATGCAACGTTTTATAATTTTTTCTTCTATTTCATTTTTAAATTTATATCCTGGTCTTATATCATCGATTATCCCTTGAATTATTTCAAAACTTCTTACTTCTATCATTTTTGGGTCTTTAATATATTCCATTCTTCTTCCTCCCTGGATTGTCCATCAATAATGTCTGATGTATATATTTTTTTATAGTGTCGAGATATTTCACTATCTCTCAAATATTGTATTATTCTTTTATCATCCATTTCTTTATGCATTAGAACTCCAATAACAGTTCCGCTATGGGCAATATTTACCCCATAACACCCAAATCTATCGGAAATTTCTATAATCTCTTTTAAAAATGGTTTTTTGTGTATGTTTTCATTTGCCAAACCACTATATGTGCATGCTCTTCCAATTAAATCAAGATCGTTTTTTAATAGACCTTCATCTAATAAATCAAAAGATGTTTTTATTATTTCTTTATTTTGCATCTTATAAGATTTGTAATCTGGCATAGTTCTAATTAGTTTTGTATTTAAAATATCATCAGGCTCCAATATAACTACCTTTGTATCATTTATTCCACCTAGATATTTTTTTACATCTGCTGTAAGTGGATTAAATATACTATGTTGATTGAGTAGTAGAGAATCAGTCGCTTCTATTTTTACGGCTAATTTGGAGATTTCCTCTCCGGTTAAGGTTTTATTCAACATAGATAATGTAGCTTTTATTGTAGCTCCAATATCAGCGGTAGAACTAGCCATTCCCTTTCCAATAGGTATCTGACTTTTTATATTGAGTGATATATTTTTTGTATCTTCTATAGGTATATTAAATTTTTCAAAGACAAGCTCCATAGCTCGCCTTGATTTACTAGGGCCTTTGTTAATTATGTCTTTGCTTTCTTCTAAAGTTGCCACTGAAAATAAATTAATTGCATATGATGATAAATATTCTTCATTGTCTAAAATACCTTGTACAAATTCTCCACAAGATGCTGGACATACTCCATAAAACTTCATATTATTATCCTAATATTTTGTTTAATGATTCGATTAAGATTTTATTATCTTTGTGACTTTTTATTGCCACTCTAACATAATTTTTATCTAATCCAATAAAGTTTGAGGCATCTCTTATAAGAATATTGTATTTTTCAAAAAGCTCTAATTTTAATAAATTAGCTTCGTAATCTCTCAATTTTATAAGAATGAAGTTTGTATCTGTATCATAAACTTTTAATCGAGATATTTTTCTCAATTCTTCTAACATAAACTTTCTTTCGCTTATATAATAATCTTTGCTGTTTTTTATATATTCTTTATCCTTAAATAAATAATTAGATAAATTTTCAGCAAAAGAATTTATAGTCCAAGGTTCTTTGTAGTGATATATAGTTTCTATTATTTCTTCATTGCTAGTTACGCCATATCCTAATCTAAGTCCTGGCATCCCAAAGAATTTAGTTACTGCTTTTAATATAAATAGATTTGGTGTTTCTTTTACTCTATTTACTAAGCTATATTGTTCTTCATTTTCTACAAATTCCATAAAAGTTTCATCTACAATTAAAAGTTTATTATTTTCAATCATCAAATCTAATAATCTATTTAAATCTTTAACTTTTCCATTTGGATTATTAGGATTACAAACAAACAAACTATCAAATTTTTCTATATTTTGTTGTATTTCATCTAAATCAATGCTAAAGTTATCTTCCTCTTTTAAATGAAAGTTTATTACTTCTAAATCATTTAATTTAGCCCCTCTACCATACTCTGAAAAAGTAGGGTTTAATATTGCTATTCTCTTTTTTATACTTTTCATAAGAAGATATATAATTTCTGTTGCTCCATTACCTGGAATTATATTTTTACTATCTATATTTATATAATCAGAAATATTTTCTCTTAAATTTGTATAGTTTATATCTGGATAGCTTCTACTTTTTTCTAACCCTTCCAAAACATATTTTCCTAGATTGGAAATTATATGTGGATTTACATTTGAACTAAAATCAATTATATTTTCTTCGTTTTTTCCAAACTGTTTAGCCATATTATTGACATTAGCCCCATGGCCTAAATCCTTCATATGTATCCTCCTTATAATCATTAATTACATGAAAATACAATATATTATCACGTAAAATAATGTGAATACTAGCATAGAAGTTAAAGAAGTTGCGTATAAAATTTTGTTTGTTCTTGCTATATCTTGAACTTCTATTTCTCTAGTTTTATCTCCAATAGTCGGCTTATATACTGTTTCTCCAAAATAAACATTTGTACCACCTAATTGAATTCCTAATGCACCTGCAACTGCACCTTCTGAAAATGCACAGTTTGGGCTTTTATGATTTTTTCTATCTCTTATTGCTATTTTGAAACAATTTTTATAATCATTTCTCAAGAAAAAGTTTCCTATTGTAAATAATATAACTGATATTCTCGATGGAATATAATTAGCTATATCATCAATTTTTGCCGAAGCAAAACCAATATGAAGATATTTTTCATTTTTATATCCTACTGTTGAATCTAAAGTATTAATTGCTTTATAAGTCATTGCAAGTGGGGCTGCAAGTGATATTCCACCAACAGTTAATCCTGCACCAATAAAAGCATAAAATAACGGTGAAATTAAACCATCAACAGTATTTTCTGCAACTGTCTCTACTGTTGCTCTTATTATTTCTTTTTCACTTAAATTTTCAGTATCTCTACCTACTATATAAGATAGTTGAATTCTTGATTTTTCTATATTTCCTGTCTTTAATACTTCATAGATCTTTTTTGCTTCATCTTTTAAGCATTTTGTAGCTAATGTTGTATAAATCACAACTGAATTAATTATAACATAAATTACCATGTTAAAACTTACCAGTTTAATAATTATGTAAGTTATTAAAAAAGTTATTCCTACAGTTATAAACCATAGAAAAAATCCACCTATTTTTAATCCTTTATCACTTTTTGCTACTTTTCTTATAAAGTTTTCTACGACCTTTATTAATTTTCCTATATATTTAACTGGATGAGGAAATGAATAAGGGTCACCTACAATCAAGTCAGTAATATATCCTAAATATAATGATAGTATATTCATCTTATTTATTTCCTTTTTCTAAAAAGTTTGCTATACAATCTAAGTTGTTATAAAAATGAGTATGTAAATAAGTTGCTAAGGTATTTCCACTACTATACCCTCCATCCCATCTATCTACGACTACTCCATTTCTTTCTTTTGTCATTTCGTATGCACAAGGCTCCTCACTATCAAATATTGAATGATGGAACTCATGCCCTTTTATTACTTGTCCCTTTTTAGCTAAAATAGTATCTTCTTTTGCTTTCCCATTACAATATCCAAATCGTTTCAATGATGATGTCATTTTGCTCGTTCCTTTAAATATGCCGACCATATTGAACAACTCTTTATTTTGATTTTCTAGTTTTTCGCCTAAATACATAAGACCGCCACATTCTGCATATATAGGTATATTATTTTTATGAGCATCTAATATTGATTCTCTCATTGATTTATTGTCATGTAATTCTTTTGAGAATATTTCTGGGAAACCTCCTCCTATATAAATATAATCAGCTTTTGGAACTTTCTCATCATGCATCGGACTAAAATATTTTATTTCTAATCCTAGCTTCTCTAATAATTCTATATTTTCTCTATAGTAGAAATTAAATGCTTTATCAAATGCTATAGCTATAGATTTATTTTCTACTTTATGTTCTTTTATAAATTTATCTAAATCAAAATTGCTATCTATGTCTTGTGTTTCTGATATTTCTAATATTCTATCAACATCTATATATTTTTCGATTTCATCTGCCAAGTTATCAAATTTTTGCTTTAAAGAATCCATTTCTACACTTGGTACAAGACCTAAATGTCTAGACTCTAGTGAAAATTCTTTATTTGGTGGAAAATATCCTAAAACTTCTATGCCTGTGTATTTTTCAATAGCACTTTTTAAGGTATTGTAATGACTTTCACTTTTTACATTATTAGTTATAACACCTTTTATATTTACATCAGTATCTAGCATTTTATATCCTAAAACCATAGCTGCAGCAGATGCGGCCATAGCTTTTGCATTTATGACTAATATAACTGGTGCTTTTAACATTTTTGATGTATATGAACTTGTGCAATCATTTAAATCTATTCCATATCCATCATATAATCCCATTACGCCTTCTACTACTGCTATATCAGCATCTTTAGATGCTTCTTTTACTATATACTTTATTTTTTCATCTTCAAGCATATATGAATCTAAATTTCTAGAATATCTTCCTGTTATAAAAGTATGATAAGAAGGATCTATATAATCTGGTCCAACTTTAAATGGTTGTACCTGTAGTTTTCTTTTTGTAAGTGCTTGCATTATACCTAATGAAATAGTTGTCTTACCGACACCACTATTTGTCCCTGCAATTAATATTTTCTTCATCTCTACCACCTATTGTCCTTTACTTTCTTCGTGCTCTTGCATTATTTGATATATCTTTTCTATATCAAGATGTTCTCTTAAGAAGTCTGCTAATCTGTCGTATTCTTTATCCTTAAATTCTTTAAATGATTTAACTTTACTGTCTATTTTATCTAGACCCTTCATTTCTCTTATGTTGTTTAATATAGTTCTAGCAAAATCTACATCATCAAATATTCCATGAAGGTATGTTCCGAAAACATTGCACTCTGAGTTTACACTTCCTTCTGTGTAATTAACTTTTTCATCTAATTTTTGTGTAATTGTGCATAGATTTTTTATTTCATTACCTCTATTGGTAACGCCCATATGTATTTCATATCCTTTAACTTTTTTACCTTCTAAATTATTTAAATATCCACTTAAATCTTTATCTATTATTGCCTCAACTTGAGTTGTCGTCTTTTCTAGTTTAAAAGTTGTTTCAGTATCTAGAAGACCTATCCCTTCAACTTCCTCTAAATCACTTTCGACATGATATGGGTCTCTTAATTTTTTACCTAGCATTTGATATCCACCACAAATACCTATAACTAATCTTCCTCTTCTATGTAATTCCTTTATTTGTTCTTCAAGACCATTATTTCTTAAAAACATTAAATCATCTATTGTACTTTTAGTACCTGGAATAATTACTATATCAGGATTTCCTAGAGATTCTCCATAATCTACATATCTAATACTTACATCTTCTTGAGTTTCAAATATATTAAAATCTGTAAAATTAGACATATGTGGCGTTCTAACAATTTCTATATGTATATCATTTCTCGCCATTTGCTTTTTAAATCTCGTAGTTACACTATCCTCATCTTCTATTTTTATATCACAATAAGGTACAACACCTAATACAGGTACATTTATTATTTCTTCTAACATTTTTACTCCGGAATCTAAAAGCTCTTTTCTACCTCTAAATTTATTTATTATTACCCCTTTTACTCTCTTTCTATCTTCTTCGCTTAATAAAAGCATTGTTCCAGCAAGTGATGCAAAAACGCCACCTCTATCAATATCACCAACTAATATTACTGGTGCATCTGCTATTCTTGCCATTCCCATATTGGAAATATCTCTTTCCATTAAGTTGATTTCTGCTGCACTTCCTGCACCTTCCATAACAACTATATCGTAGTTTTCTTCAAATTCTTTAAATATATCTCTCAATACATCCATTAACTCTAACTTATATTCATGGTATTGTGGAGAAGTCATATCTCCAACTACCTTTCCTCTTACTATAACTTGGCTTTTATTGTTGCCACATGGTTTAAGTAATATTGGGTTCATATCTGCTATTGGTTCTAATCCACATGCTTCTGCTTGT
Source organism: uncultured Clostridium sp. (assembly GCA_937944945.1). Taxonomy (GTDB): domain Bacteria; phylum Bacillota; class Clostridia; order Peptostreptococcales; family Peptostreptococcaceae; genus Intestinibacter. The sequence goes on from CALEBD010000311.1 coordinate 8,761, forward strand.
GAAACTTGGGCCCTTCCCATCTCTAGTCCTTCCTTTGTTATAAATGAATTAAGGGCCATATTTTGGGATTTAAAAGGAGTTACAGTATATCCATCTTGTTTAAATATTCTACCTAAACCTGTAACTATTGTACTTTTCCCAACATTGGATGCAGTTCCTTGAAACATTATTTTCTTACTCATAGCCTCTTCCCCTTCTATTATTTGTAGCGCTATATATTAACTAAAATAAATCTATATTTATCGCATATATATTTAGAAAACTAACAAAAAAATCCTAATAACGAGATTAGGACTTTTTGTATTTATAAAAAAAATCTTCACCCCGAGATTTTAACTCTAATAAATTAATTAATCCAGGTATCCTGACTTAACATCATCCTACTCCTACACCTTCCCATTTTCTCAAACAGTGGTTTCTATAGTTTCATCCGTTTCACAGTAGCGGGGGCTGTAAAGGCTTTTACCTTTTTCCCTGAGAAAAATTAATCTAATATTCTATTTTAAAAAACTTGTTTCATTTAACTTATTAATAACAGCAAATCCATTATCAATTTCAACAATACTTATAGATGCATTGTCGATTTTAAAATTCCAATGGTATTCAAAGCTATTTGAAATTAAATATGTTAAAATATTTCTAATTGTCCCTGCATGAGCACATATTAAGATTGTCTCATCTTCATCAGACTCATCTAAAATAAATTGTGTTTCTTTTGATACTCTTTCGAAACAATCAACCAAGCTTTCTCCATTTGGATATGTATATTCATATCCTTCTTCTATCATTTTGTTAAACTCATCAGGATAATCTTTTTGAATTTCTTTGAAGTCTTTTCCTTCAAAATCTCCAAAGTTAATTTCTTGTAAATCCTTACTCTGTTGTATTTCTATTGAATTTATTTTAGCTAAATATTTTGCAGTCTCTTTAGTTCTACTTGACGTCGTAGTATATATCTTATCAATTTTTTCATCACTTAAAAAGCCTGTTATTTTTTCTATTTGTATCTTTCCTTCTTCACTTACTTTACTATCTATATGACCAGAGAGTTTCGCAAGTTTATTATCTTCTGTAAGTACATGACGTACTAAAATTAATTTTTTCATTTTCTTCTCCTTACAATGCTAAATTACTGAAATTAGCATATAAGTATATATTAAGAAAAATACTTCTCCAAGTTCTATCGTGCAACCTAGTATATCTCCAGTTACACCATCAATCTTTTTATATATATGTTTTTTAAACAATAATGCAAATACTATTATAAATATAATAGAACTTAAAA
>CALEBD010000312.1 GCA_937944945.1 uncultured Clostridium sp.
GACTACCGCTATTAGTTCAATGTTTAAAAATTATAAAAGAAAACGACGATTTTAAGTCGTATCTAATAATGAGTGACAGTGCAAAACTCACACTAAAACAAGAAACTAATTATTCATTAGAAGATGTGTATAGCTATGCAGATTTTGTACTAGATCAAAATGATATAGGAGCAGGACCGGCTAGTGGCTCATTCAAAACGCATGGGATGTTGATTGTACCATGTAGTATGAAGACAATAGCCGGAATTAACAGTGGTTATGGGGAAAACTTAATACTTAGAGCGGCCGATGTAACAATAAAAGAACAAAGAACTTTAGTCATAGCTGCGAGAGAGACTCCACTTAGCCCAATCCATCTTAGAAATATGTACGAACTTTCACAAATGCCAGGTGTGAGAATAATTCCACCTATGATGACATTTTACAATCTACCAAAAGATATAGACGAGATGATGTACCATATCGGTGCGAAACTATTAGAACCATTTGGTATTGAGGCAAAGGAGTATAGACGATGGACGGGACTTCATACGAAAGAAAGTTGTCATTTTCAACAATCAAGTTACACGTATTAAAACTTGGTGATGACTATAATATAACGATTTTTGGCGGGGACAAGCCCCACATAGGCACAAGCGTACTTTCTGTACCGAGGTTGTCTTTAAGTGGCGACAACACAATAAGCGCAACCTCATCTGTAATAAATATGATAAGTCACAAAGACGAGCACATATGCAGATACGTTGCAGAAACAGTATGTAAAAAGAAAAATGCAGTTGTACTTTGCTCAGGTGGGTTTCATGTCGACAATATAACTAATGATATGATAGATGAAGTATTAAAATCAGTTAGGGAATTGGCTGATGTGATTTAGTTTATAATTTTTATATGCATTTTAGAAATGATTTAATTAAAAATTACAAACTATAAGCTAATAAATCATAAGTTAAAAAATCCCCTATAGATTAGGCGCTAAAAATGTCTATCTCTATAGGGGATTTTTATGTGATGATGTTTGTATGTATTCGTTATGGTATAATTATATAAAATAAGACGATAATAGAAAAATGGAATAATGTATCTTTTAGAGAGGAGGAAATTGTATGGGGTTATATTTAAATAGTGATAGATCATTAAAAAATTATGAAGAGCTATACAGAAGTGATTACTTTGTAGACAAATCTTTAATAATAGAACGTTTAAATAAAATTATCGGAAAACGAAGTAAATATCTATGCATAACAAGACCTAGAAGGTTTGGAAAAACAAGTGTTGCAGATATGGTAGCTGCATACTATTCAAAAGCAGTGGATTCAAAAGATATTTTTGATAATTTGAATATAAGTAAGGTGAATAGTTACGAGGAAAATTTAAATAAATACAATGTGATAAATATATCTTTTAACAAGATGCCTGACAGTGGAAAAACATATGATAACTATATAAATATGATAAAACAATCTTTGATTTCTGATATTGTAAAATATTATCCAAATATAAATCCAAACGAATTTTTTACAGTTGGAGATATGTTAGAGAGTACTGGAGACCAATTTATATTTGTATTAGATGAATGGGATTATATATTTAGTAAAGATTTATTCCAAGAGAATCAAGATGATTTCTTAGAATTTTTAACATTCTTATTAAAAGACAAACCATATGTATTGCTTTGCTATATGACAGGGGTGCTACCGATTAAAAGATATTCAAGTGGTTCGGCTCTTAACATGTTTGATGAATTTACATTTTTAAAAGATAGACGATTTGGCGAATTTTTTGGATTTACAACAGATGAAGTATTGAAATTGTGTGATGAAAATCAATATATGAATTTTGAAAAGCTTGAACTATGGTATAACGGATATACTACAGCAAATGGAGTAAAAATTTATAACCCACGTTCTGTAATAAAAGCGCTAGAAAATAATTACTGTGAAAGTTATTGGACAAACACAGGAGCAATGGATGAAGTATCTCAGTATTTAAAATATAATGTTTTAGAGATAAGAGATGATGTAATTCAAATGGTTGCTGGAGAAGAAATTGATATAACGATAAACGAAGAATTTAGAGCAGGGCAAGGAATACCAAAGACAAAAGAAGAAATATATTCAGCAATGATTGTGTTAGGATTTTTATCATATAATGATGGATATTTAAAAATACCGAATAAGGAACTTATGATTGAGTTTGAAAAAGCGCTTAGGGATAAATCTTTTGGTTATGTATCAGAAATAATCGAAAATTCTAGAACAATGTTGAAAGCGACTGTAAACAAAGATACAGAAACAGTAGAAAAAATCCTACATGATATTCATAATTCTGAAATACCAATTCTTCAATACAACGACGAAAACAGTCTATCTTGTGTAGTCACACTTGTATATTTATCTGCAAGAGATACTTATAGAGTTGAGAGAGAAGAAAATACGGGTAAAGGATACGCAGATTTTACATTCCACCCAAGACGAAAAAACGACACAGCATTTATAGTAGAACTTAAAAAAGACGAGGTGCCAGAAGTTGCTATAAAGCAAATTAAAGAAAAGGAATATATTCAAAAGTTTAAAGTAGAAAACGAAGGCAAAGAGGTGCTGGCAGTTGCAATATGTTATGATTCAAAAAGTAAAGAGCATCATTGTAAGATCGAGGCAATATAATGATTTTTATATAGGTGATAGATATAGACTTAAAAGTCTATATTTATCACTTTTTTAATTCTAAGGAAATTATATATTATCTGGTTTGTGGATAATGTATAATTTCCAACATATTGACTTAAGCAACGGAATCTCCGATTCGTTGGCGCCATGAGCAAAGCGAATTTTTTATTAGTCATAAATAATACCTAAATGACTATATATACTACTTATCTGTTTATATAATTGTGAACCAAACGTCTCTCTAGTTGCACAAATTTTATCAGCTAAGCATATAATCCATGCCTCTTTTGAAGCTGGGGGGATTGGGTTTAGCGGAAACATATGGTGCAGGATTATGTCTTTTTCTTTTTCGTTTAGATCGAATTCTTCGCTGGCATTTCTCAGAGCGATTTTCGGATGCCTAAATCCATGAAGTTTGATTGGTTTGTTTTTATCGTGCCAATCGTATAAAAAATAATCGTGCAGAAGGGCACCCCTTATGAGCGACCTATTGTCTACTTTAATATTTAATTTGTTTGCAATTTGACAACTCATATAAGCGACGAATATGCAGTGTTCGTACACGCTTATATCCCCATGTTGTATAAATTCTTTAGTAAGCGGGAATCTAGATTTATTATTTAGTTCGTTTATAACTTCTGAAAAATCTCTAATAAATTCTGGAATTCTATTCATTTTGACCATTCCTTTTTTATTTAAAATAGTATTATATACATAAATATAGTCTACAATCTTATTATAGACAAAAATCTAACTATTTACAATTTAAGTAACATTAAATTAAGTTAATCTTAACTTAATTGTAAGACTTAAAATTCATGAATAAAACTATACATAAGTGTGCATAATAATAGTTATTATTTGGATTATTCAAAAAAATGAATAAATTAATCCGTTAGAAATCTAAAAAAAATAATATTATGCATATTACTGTGCTATAATATATTTATATACAAAATACATAATCTATAGAGAAAAGAAGGGATCAAAATGCAAAACGCAGTATTTAACATTAGTGAAAGAACTGAGAAAGGCAAAAAAGTAAGAATGGAAGGTAGCATACCTGCTATAATGTATGGTCAATCATTGGGAGAACCAATTCCTTGTCAAATAACAAAAAGAGAATTAATAGACTTACTAGGATCAAAAAGCTCTGTTTTATCATTAAAATTAAATGATAAAATCGAAAATTGTGTATTAAAAGAAGTACAAAGAGACGCATTCGGAAATATAGTACATCTAGATTTCCAATACGTTAAAAAAGGTGACACTATTAAATTAAGAGTTCCAATAAGATTTTCAGGAACTGAATCATTAGACGCAAGAAAATTATTATTAGACGATGTAATAACAGAAGTTCAATTACAAGGTAACCCTAGTGAAATGCCTGAACATATAGAAGTAGATGTTGCAGGATTAGAACATGGTGCTCAAATTCTTGCTAAAGACTTAGTAATACCTGAAACATTAAAATCTGACTTAGAACCTGATACTGTAGTCGCTAGAATAGGTTCATTAAAAACTTCATCTATAGAAGTTGAAGATGACAATAATGACGAAGAGACAGCTGAGTAATATA
>CALEBD010000313.1 GCA_937944945.1 uncultured Clostridium sp.
TATTTTCTGGATCTTTTCCACCTTCAAGACCTGCTTCGTCACCATAATAAATATATGGGACACCTTCAAAACTCATTTGAGCTAGAATAGCCAATTTTAATAAATCTTTGTCAGATTTTAATGCTGTTTTAACTCTTTCAATATCATGGCTACTCAATAAATTTAAATTTGATTTAAAAGCTTCTTTTGGATAATTTTCTTTTAATGTTATAAATAAATCATTTAATTTCCAAGATGGTATTTTTCCAGTTAAAAAATCAACTATATTGTCTCTAAATGGATATCCCAAAACACTATCTAATTGACTTCCAAGGAAATAACTTCTTCTCTCTCCATAACTTATCTTATTAGAAGCATCTTCCCATACTTCACCTATTAATATTGACTCAGAATCATTTTTTGTAGTTTCTTTTTTTAATTCTTCTATAAATTTACTTGGAAGTTCATCAGCTACATCTAACCTCCAACCTTTAACTCCCATATCCATCCATTTATTTATTACACTGTCTTTATCATAGATAATATAATCCATAAATGAAGGCTCTAACTCATTTGTATCAGGTAGTGATTCCACTCCCCACCAACATTTATATTTATTTGAGCCTGGTTTAAACTTAAACCAAGATCTATATGGTGAGTTTTCAGATTGGTAAGCACCTATGCTATCATAGTGATTAAATTTATTAAAGTATAAACTATCTGCTCCAACATGACTAAATACACCATCTAGTACAATAGATATTCCCTTTTCTGCTGCTTTATCTATTAACTCTTTAAATATTTCTTCATCTCCAAACATAGGGTCTATCTTTTTATAGTTTCCAGTATCGTATTTGTGATTACTTGAAGATTCAAATATAGGACTTAGATATATAATGCTAACCCCTAATCTCTTTAGATATCCAAGTTTGTTGATTATACCTTTAAGATTTCCTCCATGGAAATCCCATCTCGCTACCTCTCCATTTTTATCTTTTATATACATTGGTTCATCGTCCCAATTTCCATATAAAAATGAATTTTTCTTTGGATTGTCAACTTTTCCATTTCTATTTCCATTATTAAATCTATCTACAAATACATGGTATAAAATCCCCTCTTTAAACCATGAAGGAACTTTATAATCTTCATATACTGTTAATTGGTATTTATTTAGATTTTCATAAGTATATTCACAAGCCATTCCATTATTATGTGTTTTTCCATAAAATAGCGTTCTATCTTCACCATATATATTTAATTCAACTACAAAGAAATAATAATATACTGCTGGAGTTTGTAGTGGAGCAATTTCAACTGAATACTCTCTAATATCATTATATTCTGATACCTGTTTTAAATCTAACTCTCTTACAATTACAGGTTTTAGGTTTTCATCTTCTTTTTCTATTATTAATTTTATACTATACACATTAAAGTTCTTGTTAACTTTCACTTTAATTGTTGCATTTTGGGAAATCTTTAAAGCCCCAAATGGAGCTTTAAAGTTTCTATCCCATGAATTGTATCTCATAACATCCACCATATTATCTTACACCTCTTTAAACCAAATATCATGTATATATTCTTCTATAGTTCTATCACTAGAGAAAAATCCTGAACACGCTGTATTTTTCAATGATATTTTATTCCAAAGGTCTTTATTTATATAAAGTTCTTGTAAACTCTTTTGCGCTTCAATATAAGAGTAAAAATCTCTCAATACAAAGTATTCGTCATTATAAGTTATTAAAGAATCGTATATTGCAATTCCATCTTTTCCTAAACCAGGTATAAATCCATTAACTAAATCGTCTACTACTCTTTTGATTTTTCTATCACTGTGGTATAAATCTTTTGAAGAATATCCACCGAATTTATTGTATTCTAAAACTTGTTCTGCATTTAGTCCAAATATAAACATATTTTCTTTTCCGACTTGTTCAGAAATTTCTACATTTGCACCATCCATAGTTGCTAAAGTTATAGCGCCATTCATCATAAGCTTCATATTACCTGTTCCTGATGCTTCTTTAGTAGTGGTAGATATTTGTTCACTTACATCAGCTGCTGGTATTATTTTTTCTGCTATAGATACACCATAATTTTCAACAAATACTACTTTTATTTTGTTGTTTACTCTTGAATCGTTGTTTATTAAATCTGCAACACTGTTTATAAGTTTTATTATACATTTTGCTAAATAATATCCTGGTGCTGCTTTTGCTCCAAATATAAATGTACGCGGTACTAATTCCATCTGTGGATTATCTAATAATTCATGATATAGATAAAGAATATGAAGTACATTTAATAATTGTCTCTTATATGCATGTAGTCTTTTTATTTGTACATCAAATATTGAATCAGAATCGACTTGTATACCTTGTTTTTTATATATATAATCAGCCAATTTTACCTTATTATTGTGTTTTATTTGGCCAATTCTATTTAAAACCTTTTTATCATCTAAGTATTTTTCTAAATCTTTTAGTTTTGTAGTATCTCTCTTCCACTCATCACCAATTAACTCAGTAATAAAATCAGAAAGCTCTGGATTACAACTCATCAACCATCTTCTATGAGCTATACCATTTGTTTTATTGTTGAATTTGTATGGTTCGTCGTAGTAAAAATCTTTTAATGCTTCTTTTTTTAGAATTTCAGTATGAAGTTTAGCTACACCATTTACACTGTGACTTCCTCTGATACATAGATGTGCCATTCTGACTTCACCATTATAGATAATTCTCATATAATTGATTTTACCCCAGTCATTGTTATATTTACTTTGTAAATAATCAACATATCTTCTGTCTATTTCTTCTATTATCATATAAATTCGTGGTAATAGTTTTTTGATCATTTCAACTGGCCATTTTTCTAAAGCCTCTGCCAAAATTGTATGATTTGTATATGACATAACTCTAGTAGTTATATCCCAAGCCTCATCCCAAGAAAATCCTTCGTCATCTAGAAGTATTCTCATTAATTCTGGAATACATAAAGTAGGATGAGTATCATTTATATGGATAGCTACCTTTTTTGGTAAATCCCTTAAACTAACTTTATGTTTTTTACATTTTCTTATTATATCTTGTAATGACTGAAAATTCAAGGGGAAATATTTACCGAAAAATGTTGACATATCTCAAACAGTGCAGTATAATAAAACCATTACTAATATAATGAATAAAGG
>CALEBD010000314.1 GCA_937944945.1 uncultured Clostridium sp.
ATTTTAAATATGAAAAGAGGAACTTGGGCAGAAATCAATTTAAATAATATAAAACATAACTTCCACTCGCTAAAAAACACATTAGAACCTGATACAAGGGTTTGTTGTGTTGTAAAGGCAGATGCTTATGGCCATGGAGCTGTTGAAGTTGCAAAAATGTTACAACAAGAAAAAGTAGATTATTTTTCAGTAGCTAGGTTTGAAGAATCTATCGAACTTAGAAACAACAACATCCATACTCCTATTCTTTGTATGGGTTATATATCTGAATGTGATATAGAAGAAGCTATACATAGATATATTGGGATAACTGTGTATTCTTATGAAATGGCTAAAATGATAAACGAAAAGGCCGAAAAGTTAGGTAAAAAAGCTAGTATACATATAAAATTAGATACTGGTATGAGCAGACTTGGATTTGTAACAGATGAAAAAAATATAGAAACTACTATAGAAGATATTTTAAAACTTAGTGAGATGAAAAACTTAAATTTAGACGGTATATACACTCATTTCGCTACTGCTGATGAAACTGACAAAAAAGAAACTTATTTACAATTAGAAAGATATAAAAAAGTTATATCTGCTTTAGATAAAGCTAATGTAAATATAATCTTTAAACATGTATCAAACACAGCTGCTATTATAGATTTAAAAGAACTAGGATTTAATATGGTACGTCTTGGTATAGGTTTATATGGATGCTATCCATCTGATGAAGTTTCTAAAAATACGAAGCTAAAACCTGCTATGGCACTTAAGACTATAATAACAAACATAAAAACAGTATCTCCTGGAACAAAAGTAAGCTATGGATATACTTATGAGTTTAAAGAAGAGTCTAAATTAGCTACACTTGCTATAGGATATGCTGATGGATTTGATAGAACACAAAATAACCCTAAAGTAATGATAAACGGCGTTTTATGTGATGTTGTCGGAAGAATATGCATGGATCAATGTATGGTTAAAATCCCAGAAAATTTATCTGTAAATATAGAAGACGAAGTTTTAATAATGGGAGATGAAGCTGGAGTTACACCAGAGGACTTAGCTTCTAGACGTGGAACTATTAATTATGAAGTATTATGCAGCGTTTCTAGAAGGGTTTCTAGAGATTATATCTTAGGTGATAATACTTATAGTAAATGTTATTTATAAAATATGAGTTATTAAATAAACAAATTAAAGTATATTAAATTTTAAAGGCATTTAATGTATAATGTTAACTGCCTTTAAATATTTTTAAGATAAACCACAATCACAAACAAACCCTTCATCTCATTTTGACGGAGTTGAAGAATATGCACTAATAACATCTGGCAAGCTAACTTTACTTATGGATGGAAATGAATATAGTGCAAAAGAAGGCGAGGTAATACATTTTAAAGGCAATAAGCTTCACAGTTATATAAATAATACTGACTCTACTTCAAAAGCCTTTATTTTAATGTTTTATTAATTAAATAATAAACTAATTAATAGCCTAATATCAAATACATATACATATACATATACATCTATATAATATCTATATTTTGAAAGAAATATTAAAGGTCTATATATTAACTTAATAGGTTAATATATAGACCTCTTATTTCGTAAATTTATATTTGAGCTTACAATATCTATTTACTTAATAACTCTTTTAAAGCTTCATATGAATGATCAATTATCTCTTCACAACTCACTTTATTTTGTTTAAGCTCTAGACAAATTTCAGAGTCGAAGTTCTCTCTTATATTCTTCATTAACTCTCTTGAATAAACTCTAGCTACATTGATATCTTGGTTGCTTTCTCTCCCCTTTACATATCCAATTATCATTGCTGCAGCATTTACAGCACCACATAAGCTTCCTACAGACATCCCAGTACCCATTGCACTCCCAAGTGCTATCGGTATATCTGTATTATGTTCCTCATTATATGATTTTATTAATGCTTCAGCACAATTATATCCTTGACTATGATAAACTGATGGTTCTGTCATTTTACTCTCCTTTATATAATTATTATTATGCAAAATATATTATACACCTATAATTTATTTTGTCTATGACTTTATCACATTTCATAATTTTATTTACACAATATTTATATTTGAAGTAAACTATTTTCAATGATAGAATAATAGAAAATATAAATACATATATTTAATTCAAATTAAAACATTACTTATTGGAGGTAGTAAATTGAGTGATAAAAAAGAATTAAAAATAAGCAACAAATCAGATAAGCCGGATAATATCGTACTTAGAGACCATTTGCTAATCGAAAAGGCTATAAAATACGAAAAGAGACTGCCTTCTTTTATGAAAGATTACTTTGTATATTTAAAAGGTTCTGTTGCAGTTTCGACAAGAGCAGCTTATTTAGAAGATATTATATTCTTCTGCGACTATATAGTAAGTGAAAGCGGACTTACAGATAAAGATGATATAAAAGACTTGACTATAGAAGACTTTAAAAATATAAAATCAAGAGATATAAATTTATTCTTAGGCGATTTCTGCCCTAGATACTATAAAGAAAGAGAAGATCACACATTTGTATATGAAAACAACAATAGAGCTTTAGCTAGAAAAAAATCATCTCTCTCTACCCTATTTAAATTCTTATATAGAAATGAGCAGCTACCTACTAACATAACAGATGGATTTAATCCTATAAAGCTTCCTAAGCCCCAACCAGACGCTATAAAGAGACTTGACATTGATGAAGTTATGATAATGTTAGAAGCTGTTGAAAGCGGCAAGGGCTTAACAGATAAAGAAAAAGTATATTGGGAAAAGACAAAACTGCGTGACAAGGCTATACTCGCTTTATTTGTCACATATGGACTTAGATTAAACGAGCTTCGTGAGCTAAATATATCTTCGTTTAATTTTTCAAGGGGCGAATTTAAAATATATAGAAAACGTGGCAAAGAAGTTTTAATGCCGATAAATAAGACTTGTGAAACTGTAGTAATAGATTATATAAATTGTGAAAGACCAAAGTCAGACGATTTAGATGAAGAAGTTAAAGATGCGTTATTTTTATCATTACAGAAAAAACGACTTACATCGAGGGCAATAAGACAGCTTGTTAAGAAATATACTTCTATTTGTATGAATACATCTCGTGACAAGGGCTATTCCCCTCACAAGCTGAGAGCAACAGCCGCTACTTCTCTAATTCAATCTGGATTTTCTATATACGATGTAAAGGCGTTATTAGACCACGACAACGTGACAACGACCCAACTATACGCTGCACACAAGAAAAACATAAAACGCGATATAGTTAATAATTTTGAGTGGTTAGACGAAGAACCTCAAGATATTACTTTAGAAGATATTCAAGTTGATAATGATTTAGGACACGTTGGAAATTCTCTAGATGATGAAGCTTATGATAAATCATATGACCAAGATAATAGCAATCAGGATAATAGCGATAAAGATAAATCCGAATAAATAATATATATCTATATATACGATATTATTTAGATCATCTGATGAGCAACTTATAGATAATACTTATAGATAATTTAGATTATAAAAATTGTTAAAAATCAGAACAAATGTTTGTATAAAAAAAAACATTATGGTACAATATAATAAAGTAAAGTCAAAGTATAGATAACTTTACAAATAAACAAGGAAATGAGTGATTTTAATGAGTTCAAGTGAATTATCTAACAAGCAACTCATGATTCTAGAGTTTATTAAGGAACAACTTCTAGCCAAAGGTTATCCGCCTTCAGTTAGAGAAATATGTCAAGCAGTAGGACTTAAGTCTACTTCTACAGTACATTCTCACTTAAATAAACTTGAAAAATTAGGATATATAAGACGTGACCCTACAAAACCTAGAGCTATAGAAATACTAGACGGTGGTAATGTATTTGCAAACAATAACAATACTGTAATGCAAGAGATGATCAATTTACCTCTAGTAGGTCAAGTAACCGCTGGAGAACCAATCCTTGCTCAACAAAACATCCAAGAATATATACCATTACCAGCACAACTTATCAAAGGTACTGACACATTCTTACTAAAAGTAAAAGGTGAAAGTATGATAAATGCCGGTATTTTAGATAACGACTATGTAGTAGTAGATAAAGGCGCTACAGCTTCTAACTCACAAATAGTAGTAGCTTTAGTAAATAAAGAATCTGCTACTGTAAAGAGATTTTTCAAAGAAGGCAACAACGTTAGACTTCAACCTGAAAATGACAACATGGATCCTATTATTGTGAATGACTGTATTATTGTTGG
>CALEBD010000315.1 GCA_937944945.1 uncultured Clostridium sp.
TCTAGCAAGTATAGAAATATATCGTTCTAACAGTTCCGAGTTTATTTCCTCTGGATTTATTTTTTTTATTAAATGAACGTCAGCATTTATCTGAAGTTCATCTGCAAAATCTTCTAACTCTGCTTTCTCATATGTAGTTAAAGATTTTTCTATAGAGACTTTTCTACACATTTCTTCTATGATTTTAGGCTCCTGTATTTTATTTAAGAGTTCAATATCTTTATTTGTATTATATAGTTCAAAAACAGGAAGAAGCTTATTTTTCGTCTTTTTATATACCGCCAGAAGAAAATCCAAATCATCCCTTCTAAATCCACTATATATCTCTAATTGATTTTTAAATCCTAAATACTTGCCTTCATCTTCAAGAATCATATTTTTAAATTCACTGTCTTTTGTCATCTGATATGCTAGAAAGTATTCAAAAAAACCATTTAATCGAAAAACATATATATCAACTTCATCTTTTAATTTTAGAATACCACATGATACAAAAAAATTAAATATTTCTTTACTTCCAATAGAAATTCGGTCATTATCTGCCACAATTTTCTCTATTAAAGATAAAATATCTCTTGAGGAAGCACTATAAACAGTATTTTCATAGTTTAAAAAAAGGTGCTTTGCTAATGCAGAACAAATAGCTTTTAATTGCTCAAAACTTATTCTACTACGAGCTATTAATAATTGCTTTTTTCCAAATATTTCATCAACGCATACATCTAGAATGGAAAATAGATTTTTTGAATAAGTATCAGATGACTTATGCTGTATCAATAATAATAAAGATACAGTCCAATAATTTAAAGGTAATTCTAATTGTTTGCACAATTGAATTATTTTTTCTTGAATAGCTTCTCTGTTTTGAGATGAAGATAATCTTTTTTCAGTGTAAGTTATAATTTCTTGCCTTCTTAAATCATGAAAAAATAATTTCTCACAAAGTGTATCTCCTAATTGAAAAAAATCTACGCTTCTTGAAATATTGTGTTCAGAGCAAATAATATATTTAATGGTTGGATTATCATGTAAAAAATCATTCAAATATTCTGCAACTCCAGAATTTGGTGAATAATTATCTATCAACAGCACAAAAAGACCTGATGTTAATATCTCTTTAACTTTCTCTTTGTTTATTTCAAAATAGTTTCTGATATGTAACTCCAAATCAAAACTTGAGTCGAGTTTCTGTTCAAACTCTTTTGCGTCGAAAAAAAATGGTATACGACCATTTCTTGAATAATTAATAAGATATTCTAATTGTATACGTTTAAGCAAAGATGTTTTCCCGCATTTATCTTTTCCTAAAATTGTGTAATTTTCAGTATTAGATATTAACTCCTCAAAACTAATCATTGTAGATACCGAAGTAGACAAACCATCTTCTGATTCTTTTTTTAGCACAGGATGATTATATAACGACAAAAAATCTTTCTTATCTTCATCTTCTTTTAAAAGTAAAAGATGATTAGCATTTTCTTTTTCTATACCAATTTTGTCAAAAATCTTCTTTCTAAATGCTATCATTTTAGTTTTTTCTATTCCACAAGGAATAGTATGAACCACTTCTTGCCCAATATGACATTTTTCATCATCATCTATATAAGTTAATTCTTTAACTTTTATTTTATTTTCCTCCACATCATCTAAATCAATAATTGTACACCCTAAACTCTCTTTAGAAGATAGAGATGCTTTTGCTACATGTTCAAATATTCCATTTGTACCACTATGACGAGATATAGAAGAAATCTTATGTACATGTCCAGAAAACATCAAATCGAACTCATTGTGTATGAAGTTTTCAATGCTATACAAGTTGAAATCCTTTAAAAAATATAACGGATGATGAATTAGTACAATTTTTTTATCCAAACTATGTCCAAGATGTTTTTTTATGTCTTCTAACGCAACAAAAGGTATAAGCAAATTACCTTTGTCATTTTTACCTGTTTTGTCTATAGCGGATACCCATGCAGAATTCAAACAGACAATTCCAATCTTCTTATTATTACTTTCACGGAAATGAATAGAATATAAATCCTCATATATATTAAATTCATTTTTGGAATGATACTTCATTAAATAATTGTTGAAGTTCGCTGAAGGCTTAATACTATCTATAAACATTAAGTCAGTTTTATCTTTATACAGACTATTCAATTTTTCATCTGAAGTTATATTTGCTTCAAAATAAGCTTTAGCAGCCGAATGTATTACAGTTCTGTCAATATCATGATTACCAGGACAAAAAATAATATTTTCTTTTGTTATATTCAGTTTTGTTGAAATTTCTTCGAACAAAGCAATTGATGCATTTTCAAATGATTCTACCTTACTTCCGTTTAACACTAGATCACCAGTAAAAAATACAAAATCTATATTTAACTCCTGCTCCTTAAGAGTATTAACTATAGACTTTACAACTTTAATCTGCAATTGACTCTCTTTAGAATAATGAAAGTCTGTTATATGTAAAATTTTCATACATCTCAATGCTTTAATATATTAAATAATTTCGATAGTAAAATTTTGAATAAACTATATTTGACAAAGATATAATTTTTAAAGAATCTCTTTATATTAAATAGGAAAAATTTTCTTATCAAAAATTGCTATGAGCGCTCCTTGTCTGTGTTAAGCTTTTTTTTGTTAATATAGAAATAAGAAAAATATCCTTTAGGAAATCATAGAAATTAAATTGTCCGATTGAGCTATTTTTCTGATTAAAAGATAGATTAGCAAAATTATTATTTTCTTATTTGATAGTAATACTGGATATTTACATTAAAGATATAATTACTTGCTTCTTTATTTATCCCCTAATATGTATATCTTTATAGTCATATAAGCCTGTTAATCAAAAAAAACGCAACACATGGAAACCGTTTTTTTATTTTTTGTATATTTGAACACAAAAATATACCATGCTTATAATGGCAAACTTCAAATTAATATGAAAAAGATAATTTTTATAATGTTATTAGGGTTAGTCTGTAATACAATCAATGCCCAAATTGTGACTAAACAAGAATTAGAAGAATATACTAACATAGGTGATATGTCTTGGTCAGCAAAGGCTAAGGAGCTATCCAATGAATATCAGTTGAATGAATTGGGCGAACTATCATTATCGGTTATAAAAGAGTATAAAGGTCAGTCCAAATCTCAATTATATCGCAAAATTATAGATTGGGTCATATCTATGTCTTCTGATGCAAAGTCAGCTATACAAGTTTCAAATGAGGAAGAAGGAACAATCATAGCACGTTGTTATTTGCCTAATATTGCCAAACGGACTATGGGAGATAACTCATATAGAGTAAGCATTCGACCACTTATTAAATTTGATTTTAAAGAAGAACGTATTCGAATGACATATACCTTACAGAATTATGAGGTATTGAAGATAAATGACGATAGTGGATATGTCATAATGTTTGGTGGTGGTTTTGGGGT
>CALEBD010000316.1 GCA_937944945.1 uncultured Clostridium sp.
TCTATCAGCCCCAACTGTAGCTACCATAGAAATATACCCTGCATCTAGATTATCTTTTATTATTTGTGGGTTTACTTCAACGATTTTGCCCACATATCCTAAATCTTCTTTTGTAGGTTCACAAATTAACATATTTCCATCTATTCCACAAAGGCCAACGGCTTTTCCCCCTCGTTCATTTATTTTTAGAACTAATTCCTTGTTGACCTTTCCTGCAAGAACCATTTCGACTACTTCCATTGTGTCTTCATCTGTATATCTTAAACCATTTATAAATTCACTTTGAATTTTTAATCTATCTAACATCTTAGTTATTTCTGGTCCACCGCCATGCACAACAACTATATTAATACCAACATAACTCATAAGAATTATATCTTCCATGACTGATTCTTTTAGTCTTTCATTTTTCATGGCATTGCCACCATATTTTATTACCATAGTTTTTCCGCTATGCTTTTCTATATATGGAAGCATTTCTATCAACATTTTTGCTTTATCATCGTTAAATCCCATAATTATTTATCCCCCATTTCAACCTTATATTTTTTAAATATTAACTTCTATAACTACCATTAATTCTAACATACTCATATGTTAAATCGCATCCCCATGCATTTGCCATTTTATCTCCCATCTGAAGATCTACTATAATAGTTATTTCATCATCTTCTAATATACTTCTGGCTTTCTTTTCACTAAATTGAAGTGGTGTTCCATCTTTACAGACCTCGACATAGCCTTTTTTACTCTCAAAAATTATATCTATTTTATTTGGGTCAAATTCAGCACCCTCACACCCTATAGCACATAAAATTCTACCCCAGTTTGCATCAGAGCCGAATACTGCTGCCTTCACCATTGTTGATGTTATAACAGCTTTTGATAATCTAGCAGCTATTTCTTCTGTCAAAGCACCTTCTACAACACATTCGATTAGCTTAGTAGCACCTTCTCCATCTCTTGCTACTAATTTTGCAAGTTCTGTGCATATATAGACTAAGGCTTGTAAAAATGTATCATAATTTCTATCTTTTTCGGTAATTTTATCATTACATGCTTTTCCATTAGCCAAAACTATAGCCATATCATTTGTACTTGTTTGGCCATCAACACTAATTCTATTAAAACTTTTATTAGTTGCATATCTTAGAGCATCTTGTAATAGATTTTGTTCTATGTCTATGTCTGATGTTATAAATGCGAGAATAGTTCCCATATTGGGGTGTATCATTCCAGAACCTTTTGCCATTCCTCCCACAACAACTTTTTTTCCATCTATATCAATTGATACTGTTATTTCTTTTTTAATCATATCAGTAGTCATAATACCTTCTCTCGCCGCCATATGTCCCCTTTTACTAAGCTGGCTAGCAAGTTTTTCTATATTATCTTCTATCAAATCTATTTTTAATGGTTCACCTATAACTCCTGTTGATGCAACCAAAACATCTTCTGGATTTAAATTTAATACTTCTGCTGTTGACTGTGCCATTCTAAAAGCATGTTCTAATCCTTCTTTGCCATTGAATGTATTTGCATTTGCACTATTGATTATTACTGCTTGTGCTTTGCCATCTTGGATGTGTTTACTTGTAACATAGATTGGATTAGCTTTAATCTTATTTTGAGTAAATACTGCGGCTGCATTGCACATAGTATCCGAATATATAAGTGCGATATCCTTTTTTTCTACATTTCTTCTAAGACCTACATGCATTCCTGATGCAGTAAATCCCTTTGCAGCTGTCACACCACCTTTAATAATTTCCATCAAATTTATTGCCCCCTTTAAAATGCTGTTGCCATTGTGCTTAACCCTTCACATTCATCAAAACCAAGCATTAAGTTCATATTTTGTATTGCTTGCCCTGCTGAACCTTTAACCATGTTGTCTATAGCAGAACATATGATTATCTTTGATTTATTTTCGTGAATTGATATAGCACATTTATTTGATAATCTGACGTGTTTTACTGTTGCAACTTGACCAAGTGGTAAAATGTCTACAAATGGTTTATCACTATAGAATTTTTCTAGTTCATTTTGTATCGTATCTATTGTAACGCCTTCAGCTTTATCGCAATAAATTGTAGATAATATTCCTCGATTCATGGGTGATAAAATTGGTATAAATATTATTTCTACTGGTTCACCTGCTGCATCACTTAAGTTTTGTTCAATTTCTGGAGTATGTCTGTGATTTCCTATTTTATAAGGAACCATATTTTCGTTTATTTCAGGATAATGGCTAAGTAGTGTAAGCCCTCTGCCCGCACCTGTCACTCCTGATTTTGAGTCAGCTATTATATTTTCTTTCTTGATTAATTTTGCTTTTAATAATGGCATCAAAGGTAGTGATATACTTGTTACATAACATCCTGGATTAGCTATTACTTGTGCATTTTTTATTTCGTCTTTATAATGTTCACAAAGACCATAAACAGCGTGCTCATGTAAATTTTTATCTATAAATGATACGTTGTACCATTTATTAAAAAGTTTCTCATCTTTTAATCTAAAATCTGCACCCAAATCAACAACTTTTTTCCCCTCTTTAACTGCTTGCAGTACAAATTCTTCACTAACCCCATGTGGTAAAGCTGTAAATATAAAATCACATTCTTTTATTACATCTTCATTTTTTATACATTTCATATCATTTGTTATACCTACACTTGGATAAACTTCTGTAATACTTTTATCTACAAAGGAATTTGATCCTATTGCAGTTAATTCTACTTGTGGGTGAGAATTTAATAATCTTATTAATTCTACACCAACATAACCTGTAGCCCCTATTATACCTACTTTGACTTTGCTCATATTCTTTCCAATCCCCTTTTATTAATTTTTATCAAAAAAGCCCCTTGAAATAAATTCAAGAGGCGAAATTCCGCGGTACCACTCTTATTAATAAAATTTCTTAACTTAAGTAATACGTATAAATTCTGTATATTAAAAAAGTCTCTCGGCTAAAAAACCAAGAGACGAATATACCGCGTTACCACTCTCATTGATAAGAAACTTATCCACTCTACTCTTTTAAGGCAAGATTACCTGTTTTTCTACTTAATTCAAAAAACATTCTCCATAGCTCTCTTCACAATAGGTTTCTTTGCCCAGCTTCCACCATCCCAGACTCTCTATAAATTCTACCTATGCTACTATCTTCTTCATAGAATTTAACATGTTTCATTTTAGTAAGTAATCATATTATAATAAAATAATATAAAACTTTTAATATTCTGTCAATAAATTAATTTTATTTTATAAATTAAATTTTT
>CALEBD010000317.1 GCA_937944945.1 uncultured Clostridium sp.
CCGTAATCAGTGAAATACCCTGGTATCTGCTGAATGGTGCTGACGGGACACATAATGTGATGTTTACACTGGCTTTGGGAGTGGCCACGCTTATGGTTCTTGAAAATCTTCTGCAGCGTAGTATGGTACTTGGATTTCTTTGGACACTTGGCATGGCCGGACTTGCTTCCTGGCTTGGAGTGGATTATGAGTGGAGAGGAATTATTATTATTGTTTTCTTCTACCTTTTTAATGGATATGGTCACTCTTTCCCATATAGTAGAGGTATGCAATTTTTTTGCACATTTACTTTAATGATACATTATGGGGGCATTGGTGCTGTAATGGCTTACATATTTCTATACCTATATAATGGGATAAGAGGATTTATAAAAGCACATAAAGGTAAGTATCTGTTTTATATGTTTTATCCAATACATTTACTGATAATATATGAAATTCTAATTTTTCAAAATACTATAATAGTTGACAGAAATTTTTTTATAATAAAAATTATTTGACAACTCACTTTATAAGCAATTATAATTATATGATTTAATCAGACCTATCCACTTTGTAGTAGATAGGTCTGAGAAGTTTTATAATTATAGTTTGATAAATTTCATTACAAAAGAATCCTCCATCCAAAAACTAATTACATCATTTTGTATTCCAAGTTCTTTCATTTTTTTTGCTATAGAATATAGATAATTAAATGCCAAACGTAAATCCAGTATATCCCATGATTCAGATTTCTTAAACTCTGATAGCAGTTTGATAATTTTACCGCTATAATCTAACTTTATCAAATCTTCTCCTTTTTCTTTTATTATAAGCCAAATACATCTTATGTTTGAAGTAAGTGCTGTTGGAATTTTTAAGATTGCTCTGTCAATTAAGAAATCTATATCATTACGATATTTTTCTATTCCATAATTAGTTATACCCTCATATATATTGCCTAAAGCATAATTTACATCAGATGATTGTTCTGACATTAAAAGATCTATATTATTGGCATATTCTAGTCTGTCTGCTAATAAGCCTTCAATTTCAGAATATACATCTGAGAGTTCCATACGTCTTTTATTATTTAATCCATTAATATATTTCAGCATATCAGATAAATACCTCGCTTGAATTGATTTC
This sequence comes from uncultured Clostridium sp., assembly GCA_937944945.1. Taxonomy (GTDB): domain Bacteria; phylum Bacillota; class Clostridia; order Peptostreptococcales; family Peptostreptococcaceae; genus Intestinibacter. The sequence continues at coordinate 1,129 of CALEBD010000317.1, forward strand.
ATGAATGTGTCTTCATGAAGAGTCTTGTGAGCTTTATTGTATTTAGAAACATTATTTATAAGATTATTTTTTATAATCTCAAATTCATTGTCCTTCCATGTTATCTTATTATTAAGAAGATTTAATCGGATATACATAGGCTCTGTCCATCCAAACTCTTCATTATCAAGTAAGCCACAATGCCAAATATCCATTGACAAGAAACATTCTTTTATCTTAGCAAGAGCAGCGTCATTATTCCTTGTTAGATTTACTAATTTAAAAAGAGCTATACGGTCATGAGGTATATTATTTATGGGAGTATTAATAATTGTTTCACATATTGCTTCTATACAATTTTCAGATATCATACCGTTCTCGTTGAGACAATCAAGTAAATCTAATATCTCCAACTGTAATATATTAGAAAAATTAAGAATATTATCAAGTTCATACTTCGACTTTATAAGATTAACAGATAAGTTGTTGACTATTAAATCTGATACAAGTTTTTCATTATCAGTAAAATGTTTCATCAAATGAATAAAGATATAATATGCATTTTCTTGCTCCCTAATATTAGCAATAGCGTATTTTGTATTAAAAACCAAACTATCAGAATCTTGGATATTTCCAAGATTTTTTAATAATTCTTCAAATATAGTTTCATTAAATTGTTTAAACCAATCCTCTTCATTCACTGCAGTATACATTATTGCAATAATATTTAGCATTCCATTCTTAAAATATGATGGCGTACTTTTATTACCTATCGCATATAGAGATTTTTTCAATATATCCTGCACAAAAAACTGTAAATTTTCATTATATGTAAAATCCTCTCCAATGCGCCTTTGAACTTCTTTATCATTATATTGAATTGAATAGAAAAAACATGGGTAAGGAAAATATGCATAAAGATTTGAAAATACTTTATACCATGATGAAATATCAAAAATGTAACTTCCTGGAATAGCAAGATATATACCGGTATCAAATATAAATTGTAAAATTCTTAAGCTCTTAACATAATCCCCATGATTATTTCCGAAATATGTTGTAGTACCTATCCAACCACGTCTTTTGGGTTTTTCCTCATTTTTTCGTAAAGAGGACATCATATTGCGCAACAAATCTCCTTGACCTTCTAATCCGTACTTCCAATACTCATCCATAGTATAAGGATTAGGCCACTGCTGGGAAATAAAATTAGCCAATACTATTTCAAATAGTTTTTCTGATGGATTTCTTTCATCGTTTATAATCTTATCCAACAAAGTAATGGCATCTTTTTTATGTTCTGTATAAACAGCCATTCTCATAACCTTTGCTTGAACCCAATAGCCTTCGGCAGACCAATTCTCTATAAGTTTTTTTGCTTCATCAAAATTAAGATGAAATAAGTAGCGTTGAATCTGTTCATATATTCCCCAATCATTAGAAATATCATTAATAATTTCATTAGTTCCACATAAAGTTTTCTCTCGTTCTTTTAATTTAATCCATATAGGTTGCTTGTTTAATTCAATATCGTCTTTATGATAATTTATATAATAACTTGGAAGCTGCCCTATATCAGAAACAGCTAAAGCAAACAAATAAGCTTTTTCTCTAGTTAATAATTCTTTATTCATTAATCTATTAATAACATTTTCTTGTGGAAAAATTATTCTAGAAAACCTACAAACAGATTTCAATTCATGCAACTTCTTTATAACTTCAGATAAATCATTCTTATCTTCCAATAGCCCACCTATTGAAATCCATATATTTCTATAATCAAAATATTTTGCTTTTGATTCAGCTAATTTGAAAGATTGCTCATTAGATTTAACAGCTTTAGTTTCAGTATTTATATTATTATTTTCTATATTGGTAGTTATCTCTCCCCCTTTATTAAAATAGCTCAATGAATTTTTTTCTTTATCTGAACATTGCAAATACTTAAAGAAATTCTCCAATATAAGTTTTTTATATTTTATAATAATTGGTTTTAATAGATTCTTCTTATTATTATCAGCTTCATCAAACTGTTTTTTCTTTTCTATCAAAACTGAAATGATATTATTATTAGCCTTTTGATATTCTTCATTGTTTATGATTCCCTTTTCTAATTCAGAATCTCTGAAATCTTTAAAAATATGAGACAGTATATTTTCTGTCCACAAATTGATAACAACAATATGGTGATTTGAATAAAAAGATTTTAAATCATCAAAGATTTCTTTACCATCAATATCAATCAAATATATTTTATTACAGCTTCCTGCATTAAGAATATCACTCATCCATCGTACCCAAGTAAGATAATTAGGATCTGTCCCAGAAAAACCAACTAAACAGAAAACCCCCTGAAGCATAGCAATACGCATTAAATAAGAAAAAGCTTCGTGTTTTTCCATATATGTATCATAATCTTCTTTCGCAATAATATAACGAAGATGACTATCACCGTCAAACTGAAATTTATTGTCATAACTTATACTTCCATGAATTTTTATTATATTATGACATAAATTACCAGATAAATCCATTCCTGATGTCACCAAATTATATGGCAATTTTGAGTCTTCATTTTTTAATAATTCTGATGTAAATTCTATTATATTATCGTAATTTGTAGTATAAATATTTTGAAATCTACGACATCCTAAAAGAGCCTTATGAACAGATAAATCAGATTCGAAAATAGTACCCACTGTACCTTTGATAGTATTAAGTTCAATTTCGTTATTTTCTGATGAAAAATCTAGTTTTGGCGTACGTTCTTCAATATAATATTCCATAGCTTCACGATATCCCTTCTTTCGAATATACTTTGATGCTAATTGCAAGAAATCTTCATTATCTAAAATAGTTTCAATATACAGACTTTTTATATCTTCTATATTTGTTTTATTTCCATGAATGTGTATATAATTTTCACAATGAAGTTCTATTTTATCTTTATAGACATATTCTACCATATCTTTCACTAGAACCCTCCATGAAAGGAATTTATCAGATACATTCATTGAGAGTCCTGCACCAACAAGAACAGACATTTTATCACTTTTATATTGATTTATGAATTCATCAAAAGAACTTTCAATATTTTGTTTTTCTATAGCCATTTTACTCTATTTTAACAGTTCTACTTTTAAATCGAAGTTTTTCTATATCTTATAAATATTTTTTAATCAATTGCTATTTACCGAAAGATATTTTCAAGTTCAGTTATAAGAATCAGAGACATGATAACATCTTGGAATTTACAATCTAATTATTATACAAATCTAGCGTGAAAACGTAAGTGATAATCACGATTGTAGTATCTATGAAGATTTCGCTTTTTTACTAACAAAACCAAATGGAATTGAATGAAACTTTTCATCTCTACAATATATACAATAAGGCTTTTGTGGTAGTAATTTTTAATAAAATCAATTACCAGTTTATTCATATAAGTAACTGATCAATATTAATTTTATATTTAAACATTCAAGCACTGGTCTGTTTGCATTATATCTCTATATAAATATATAAAGATATTTGTGAACACATACTTATACAATAGTTTTAAAGGCTAAAATAATGAATTTTATAAATAATTCAAAACTATGTTGATTATTCATCATCATTTTTATCTTTTCATGTCAACGTAAGAAATCATATATAACTTTTATTATCTCTAGTATATAATTGGGACTTTCCGCATACCCAATCTCATCAAGCCAAAGCAAATAGTTACCACCTTTATACTTGTATTATACAAAAGTTCAATACAAGT
>CALEBD010000318.1 GCA_937944945.1 uncultured Clostridium sp.
ATAAAACAATTGTGTTTTCATTCATAATTCTCTCCTCAATTCATCTATAAATTAATAGATATTATCGGCACTTCCTTAAATTTCTGTGCAAGATACATCTTTATAGATTGTATGAGTTATAAGAGAAAAATATGTCTATATTCTAGCTACACCTGTTTCTCTAGCTGCCTTAGCAACTGCTGCTGAAACTTCTTGTCCAACACGTGGATCAAATGCATCTGGTAGTACAAATTCTGTTGTTAATTCCTCGTCTTTTATTATTCCAGCGATTGCATATGCTGCTGCAACTTTCATTTCTTCGTTGATTTCACTTGCTCTAACATCTAATGCACCTCTGAATATTCCTGGGAAAGCAAGCACGTTATTTACTTGGTTAGGGAAATCTGAACGCCCTGTTCCAACTATAAATGCTCCACCTTCTTTCGCTTCGTCTGGGAATATTTCTGGAGTTGGGTTAGCCATAGCAAACACGATTGATTTTTCTGCCATAGTTGATACCATTTCTTTAGTCATCATTTTTGGAGCAGAAACACCGATAAATACGTCTTTTCCTTTTACTACATCTGCTAATTTTCCTTCTTGGTCGTTTTTATTAGTCACTTTTAACATTTCTTTTTGAGCCCAGTTTAATCCTTCTGATTTTGAACATAATGCTCCATTTATATCACATAAAACTATATCTTTTACGTTTAAGTTTAATAACATTTTTGCAATAGCCATACCAGCAGATCCAGCGCCATTGATTACTATTTCTAAGTCCTCGATTTTTTTGCCAGCAAGTTTAGCCGCGTTTATTATACCAGCAGAAACTATTATCGCAGTCCCATGTTGGTCATCATGGAATACTGGTATATCTAATTCTTCTTTTAATCTATTTTCAATTTCGATACATCTTGGTGAGTTTATATCTTCTAAGTTTATTCCCCCGAAAACAGGCGAAATTAATTTTACAGTTCTAACTATTTCGTCTATATCCATAGTATCTACACATATTGGAAATGCATCAACACCAGCAAATTCCTTAAATAATATTGCCTTTCCTTCCATAACTGGAATAGATGCAGACGCGCCTATATTCCCAAGACCTAAAACAGCAGTCCCGTCAGATACTACTGCAACCATATTTGACTTACAAGTATATTTATAAACATCGTCTTTGTTTTCTTTTATTTTTAAACATGGAGCAGCAACCCCTGGAGTATAAGCTGTAGATAAATCATCTTTTGTCCCAACTTTAACTTTACTTTGTATTCCTACTTTTCCTAATTTTTCTTCGTGCATTGTTAATGCTAATTCATTGAAATCTTTTTTTGTCATAACTTCCTCCGCATTTAATTTTATTCATTTGTAGCTTTTGTAGTTTTTGCGTATTCTTCTCTCTTATCGTAAATATTATTCCCTTCACAATCAATCGCTACAATAAGTTGTAAATCTTCTACTTCAAGTTTTCTAACTGCTTCTGCACCCAAATCATCATATGCGATTATCTCACATTTTTTAATTGAGTTAGATATATAAGCTCCTGCGCCGCCGATTGCAGCTAAATAAACAGCCTTATATTTTTTCATTCCTTCAATTACAGTGTCATTTCTTTTTCCCTTGCCTATCATTATTTTTAGGCCCTTTTCTAAAAGAGGAACTGTTAAATCGTCCATACGATAACTTGTTGTCGGACCTGCCGAACCTATCACTTCGCCAGGCTTGTTTGGAGTCGGCCCAACATAATAAATAGCCTGACCCTCTATATCAAAAGGAAGTTCTCCTCCTTCTTTAAGTGCAGCAACCATTCTCTTATGCGCTTGGTCTCTTCCTGTATATAAAACACCGCTCATCTTAACGACATCGCCACATTTTAATTTTTCTATATCCTCATTTGTACATGGAGTTTTTAATTCAACCATAATCCCCCTCCTAATACCTAATGCTAAATTTAGCACTTTTTACAATATCACGCTTTTATGTCTTGAAGCATGGCAATTTATATTCACAACAACTGGAAGACCTGCTATATGAGTTGGGAAAGTCTCTATATTTACAGCAAGTGCTGTTGTTCTTCCTCCCAATCCTTGAGGCCCTATCCCAAGGTTGTTTACCTCTTCTAACATTTCTTTTTCCAAATCTGCTATAAATGGATCTTTGTTGTGTTCGCCAATTTCCCTAGTTAAGGCTTTTTTTGCTATTTGGGCACACTTATCCACAGTACCTCCAATTCCTACACCAACAACTATCGGTGGACATGGGTTTGGTCCAGCTTCTGATACTACATCAACTATAAATTTTTTTATTCCATCTAGCCCATCTGATGGCTTTAACATTTTTAGTTGACTCATGTTTTCACTACCAAATCCCTTTGGCGCGTAAACGATTTCAATATTATCACCTTTAACCATATCATAATGGATTACTGCTGGTGTGTTGTCCTGAGTATTTACTCTATCTATCGGACTTACTACAGATTTTCTAAGGTATCCTTCAGTATATCCTAGACTTACGCCTTTGTTTATGGCATCTGTCAAAGTATCTCCTTCAACTTTAACATCTTGGCCAACCTTTACAAAAAACACAGCCATTCCTGTATCTTGGCAAATTGGAATCTCCCTTTTACATGCAATTTCTGCATTTTCAATTAATATATTTAATACATCTTTACCTAAGTCACTCTCTTCTTTTTGAAGATTTTCTATAGCTTGCTGTTGTAGTTTATCTTTGGCTTGAGATATTTCTCTTTCTTGTTTTCGTATACGTTCACTCTTCTTTTTGTAGGTTATGAAGTAGCATAATCCTGTAATTAGTAACGCGAAAGCTGCAATTGCACTTATTTTATATACAAGAGAACTAATTTCTTCCATCTTTTTAGATAGTTCTTTGTTGTTTTTCTGCAGTTTTTCGTTTTGAAATAGATTCTGCATTTTAATAATTGCCACGCTTTGGTTTTGATCTTCTATCGAATCTCTTAATAGTTCATAGGTTTTGATAAATTCTAACGCTTTAAGAATGTTCCCTTTTTTTTCATAAATTTCTCCCAGATAGCTATAACTGAGTGCTTTTGCATATATATATTGGTTTTTACTACTTAGGGTAAAATAATGGATAGCAGAATCATATTGTTGTATATCTTGAAAGATTACTCCTTTGATAATGTAATTGTTATATCGGTCAATTGAATCCTTTTCACATGCAATGGCCTCATTGCAGATTTTTAGTGCGGAAATATAATCTTTTTTATTTATATATGCATAACATATATCGTTTAAAGCAGAAGAGGTGGCTTTGGGATGTACTTTTTGAGCAATAGGGAATGCCTTTTCGAAAAAATAAAGTGCGCTATCGATTTGCTCTTTGGTAGAATAAGCATGTCCCAGATCTGCCAATGCATAATAAATAGACAGACTATCTTTAGAAATCTGTGCATAATTATATCCTCTCCATGCCTCTGTTAACTTATAATCAAATAATCCTTGTTTAGAGTAGATGTCGCACAAGTCATGGGAAATTTTGAATGCTAGATTGTAGTCATTTGCTTTCTCCGCGAAATCTCTTGCTTTTAATAAGTATTGAGCAGCTTCTTCTATGTTTCTTATTTCTTTACTGATAAGTGCAGTATAAAAATATGTTCTTGCTGTTAGTATCGGGTCGGATGTGTCTTTGGAAAAATAATCAAAAGCTTTAAAAACAAATGAGTCCGGAACTAAGCTTTGAGCATTGTTATATTTTGCTTGAGCTACTAATAGGCACCATTTTGCATAATCCTTTGGGGACATATTTTCAGGATGCTGGATAGCTTTCAAATATGTCAGGGAACTATCAGGATAAAAATTTATTAGTTGGTCAGCCTTTGATAGATTGGGATGCGGATTACAAGAAGTAAATATACTAATTACTCCCATAATAATTGTGATAAGTGTATCTTTCCTCATTCCCATTTATCAAGACTTAACAGACCTTACAAAAGTATGAGTAAAAATATAATTCTACAAGACTTTAAAGTGAATTTTATCTTGCAGCAGAAAGTAGGGCAGCTTTTACTAGTTATTTAGTATTTTGCCTGATATTTCTTATAAAAAATCAAGAATAAAGTAAATCCAATTAGAGCAAATGGTACACCCGCCAGAGCCGGATAACGG
>CALEBD010000319.1 GCA_937944945.1 uncultured Clostridium sp.
TATTCATTATATTATAACACCTAAAAGTAGAAATTGTAATCAAAATAAGCAAGTTTTTTCAATTAATTCTCAATTGATTTTACAGCTATTTTTCTATTTTTCTAGCCTTAGAATCTATAAAGCACAACCAATATCCAAGACTAGTACTTCTATTGTCACATGTTTGATATGTTGTAAAACCTGTTGTTCCTTTATCCGGTTGTTCAGATTTTTTGCCTGGTATTGCATAAATATAATTTTTTCTCTTGTTATATTCATCATATTGAACTCCAAATAAGTAATGTCTATATTTATATGAATTCATAGCTATATCACTATACATAGTATAATTTAAACTATTTACATATCCTAAATAAGGCATTGTATAACCACTCATTGTAGTTGGTGTAATTTCTATCTTCCACCATCTTGTATTTGGGATATAATCCGCTGCAAATGGTTTAACTTCTTTAAAATATTTTAGACCTTTCTTTATTTGTCTAGGCATAAGTAATTTTCCTGCACTTAATTTTTCATCAAAATCTGTGTTGCTTTTTTGAATAGTTTTTGGTTGATTGTATTGTTCTTGTTTCATATTTTTTCGTTTGTTTTGGGTTCTATCTTTAGAAATTAATTTTTGTTGTTTTGGTTTGATATTATTGTCTCTTTCATCTTTTGGCATTTGTAGAGGTTTTGCGCATTCTTTTTTCGGTTTTGACTGTTGATTTGGTGTATTTTCTTCTTGATTTGTTTCTTCTATTTCTTCTACCTCTTCATATTCGTATTCAGGTTCTTCGTATTCAATATATTCATACTCCTCAATATCTTCTGTATCTTGTGGTTCGACCTCTTCTGTATCTTGTGTTTGTAGGTTGTCATCTTCATTATCTAAATCATCTTCATATATATATTCTACTTCTTCATATTCATATTCGCCTTCATCAGGATTTACATATTCTACTTCTTCGTATACATCATTTCAATCGATATATTCTTCTTCATCACTTTCTGTGTATTCCTCGATTTCTTCTTCCGGTTCAAATATTAACTCTTCATAATTTTCTATTTTATTACCTTTAAATCCGATAAGTGGAACATATTTATCATAAGTAAGTGCAATTGCCTTAATATCACTATCATCTTCACCTAAATCTAGTACAAATTCACCCTTTCCTTGAGAGTTTAGATTAATTCTTCCTAAATTTAATCTTTCATAATCAGTACGAAGAGCGATTACATCATATCCATCTTTTAGATTTTTTAAATTTTCAACATATAGCGCTACTATTGATTTTTCATCATTTACTTCTATTTTAGCAAAGGCTTTAGGAAGAACACGTTCTTTACTTCTAAAGTTCATGTCCTTTGCCTCTAATATGATATAGTCTCTTTTAAATTTTCTTTTAGAAACCACTACTTATCCCTCCTTAAACATACTTGCTCAAAATATTATATGTTTAAGGTTTTGGAAAATAGTATTATTTAGATGAAAATTTATTTATTTCATTAGATAAATTAGCAAATTCATCTATGCTAAGAGTTTCTCCTCTTCTTTTTTCATCTATGTTTGCAGCTTTTAACGCCTCTTTTATTTGATCTTTTGATAAGAATCCTAAGCCGCCTAAAGAGTTTAATAAAGTTTTTCTTCTTTGTCCGAAAGATGCTTTTACTGTTTTGAAGAAAATATCTTCATTATCAACAATATATTTTTTCTCATCTCTAACATGAAGTCCTATAACTATTGAATCTACATTTGGTTGTGGGACAAACATATGTCTCGGAGCTTTTGCAACTATTTCTGTATCACAGTAATATTGAACAGCTACTGATAATGCACCATAATCTTTTGTAGATGGTTGTGCATTCATTCTGTCTGCAACTTCCTTTTGAACCATTACTACTATGTCAGTAACAGGAATATCTTCTTCTAAGAATTTCATAACTATTGGTGTAGTTATATAGTATGGAAGATTGGCAACTAATTTTACTGGTCCTCCATTTAACTTTTCTTTTATTAATCCTTGTACGTCTACTTTTAATATGTCTTCATTTACAACTTCAACATTATCTAAATCAGCTAATGTTTCTTTTAATATTGGGATTAATGTCTTGTCTATCTCTATAGAAACTACATTTTCAGCTACTTTTCCCATCTCTCTTGTTAGTGTTCCTATACCAGGTCCAACCTCGATTATTTTATCAGTTTCTGATAATCTAGCTCCTTCTAATATTCTGTCTATTACATTATCATCTATTAAGAAGTTTTGTCCTAAAGACTTTGAAAACTTAAAGTTGTGTTTATTTACTACTTCTTTGGTAGCTCTATGTGATGAAAGTCTATCCATTATTTTTTCCTTTCCTTAAATAATATTTTATTAAAATATTTCTATTATTTTTATCAATTATTATCTTATTAATACTAAGACATTTTTATTGACACATTTTCAATTTTAATATAAAAGCTATCTTTATTTTATTATTCTTCAGTATTATCTATAGAGTTTACAGCTTCAACAAATTCTTCTCTTGAAACTCCATAATTATTTAATCTGCTTAGGAATTGTTTTGCATTTCCGTATCCTATCCCTAATATTTGACCGATTTTATCTCTTCTATAAGATGCATCTTCATTTCCGATTAAATTATTTCTTATTAAGTCAACTTGTACAAATTCGTCTCTCTTATTGCTACTTTCAGTTCTAACTTTATTAAGTGCTTTTATTATACTTTCTGGAGATGCATTTTCTATCCCTATATCTCCATCTTTTTTAGCTTCTTCCCTTGGTAAAAATGCATGTTTACATCCAGGTACTTCTTGGGCTATCTTCTTTCTTATTTTTTCACCAGCAAAATCTGGATCAGTAAAGATTATTACCCCTCTTCTCTTTTGGGCAGCTTTGATTCTCTCCATAACACCTTTAGGAAATCCAAATCCACCAGTTGTTATAAGTTCAGCATCTAAGGCTCTTTTTACTGCTGTAACATCGTCTCTACCTTCTACTACTATTATCTCTTTTATCATTTAATTTCACCTTTTTATTTTATATTTATTAAATTAGTATAAATTATCGTGTCTATATATTGCTAAATTTCAATGATTTCTTATCTCATTCGCATCTTTATATTTTAAATTTTT
>CALEBD010000320.1 GCA_937944945.1 uncultured Clostridium sp.
CTATAGTAAGCTAAAGTACTCTGCTATTATCCTGAGCATTGGAAGCTATTTCTTCATATGCTCTTATGTTGTTAGTTATTCTGTCTATTTCTCTGTTCTTATTCTGTAGCTAATTATGCTGATAAAAAATAGTCGCAATAAGTAAACTAACTAAACCTACTGCGACTACTTTGAAATTCTTTCTTAACCAATTAACTACGCTTATGACTGGTATCATCTGAAAGTTCATCATCTAATTTGACATCTAATATCTGTTCCCCTTTTTTCTTTACTAGTTTCTTAAGTAAAGTCCATACTTTCCATCTGGGATGAAGTTTACCTAAGTGTTCAAGTAAAGTAAAGAATTCTACGAGTGCTATAGCTCCAGCAACAAATTCTACAGCATGTAAATTAATTGAAGTTACTATAAACTTCTCTATAGTGAATGCACCACAGATTGCTACGATAGCATCTCGTATTTTATAAAATATCTTAGAAAATAATCTCTTAGATTTACTAACAATATCGGTTGTCTCCTTCTTCTTATTTACCTTACATTCATATATTGTATCTAAAATTATAATAGCAGCTAAGGCTAAGATAGGGACATAAACCGGAGAGTATAGAGATATTAATCCACCAATCGCACTGATAGTAAACTTCTCTACACTGCTAAACATATTTTTAAATATCGGCATTGTCTGTTCTCCTAACTGATAATAATTCATAGATAGTAGTTTGATAAGGTAACCAAAAAAGTCCCAGTAGATTCAAAAAGGGGTTTAAAAATCAACTGAGACTAAATGACATTTGTTCGAGATTATATTTATAAAACGAGAGATTTAATAATGTGTTACTAACTCAAAAATGTTATTGATTGAAACCAATAGCGGTTCTTACGAGCTTCTAGCATATTCAATCAACTAATGGTATTTAATTATCTTCTTTAGTAGATTAATACCATTACAATGTTTCATCCAACCAATATGACTACAGACTTGCTGCCTATATTCACTATAAGTCATATGCTTAAGTTTATTCATAGCAGCAACTTTCTTACACATTTTGTGCTTAATATTCTTTCTAATTAAAGTATAATCGTGATAGATTTTATATCCTACAAAAGATATACTTCTGTCTTCTACTCTGAATATCTAATAATTACTTTTAATTTCTAATTTAAGTGTGCCTAACTACCCTCTTATTTCATCAAGTAATTGTCTTAAGTATTCTTTATCACTATGAAGTATTACCATATCATTTGCATATCTAAAGTAATACTTAACAGCTTTATCCTCTTTAAGCCAATGATCAAAATATGACAAATAAAGATTAGCAAAGAACTAAGAAAGATAATTACCAATAGGAACTCCTTCTACAGAGTCTATAATACCATCTAATAATGCAAGTAGCTTATTATCTTTGATCTTCTTTCTAACTATCTACTTTAATATTTCATGGTCTATACTTGGATAAAACTTTCTTACATCTAACTTGAGACAATATACTGTATTCTATTTATCTTTCAATGCGCTTTGTACATCATACAATGCTTTATGAATTCCTCTCTTTTTAATACAACTATAAGTATTAGTAATAAATACAGAACGCCAAATTGGTTCTAATATATTCATAATAGCATGATGAACAATTCTATCAGGATAGTAAGGTAATTTGAATATAAGTCTTTCTTTAGGTTCTCTAATTATAAATGTATCATATTTAGAGGTAGTATAAGTTTGGTCTATCAGTGTACTTTGTAATCTAACTAATAAACTATCTTTATACTTGTCAAACTCCTTAATATCGTTTCTATTACTCTTATTCTTTCTAGCTTTCTTATCAGCTAGATATAGATTGTCTATTGAAACAATCTTTTCAAATAAATTATTATATCTTTTCATCTGAAGCACCTAAGTGAGTCTTCACCGAAGTTACCAACACACTTGTTTAGGTTAGTTATCTTTTGCCAAGAGGCAAGGTCTCGTTCCTCAAATAATCTGAAAATCACTGATAGTTCTCTGATAATCGTGCTTCATTGTACTGACATTAGCATTCGCATTACTAAGGTCATTGTTAGAATTCAGATTGAATAAACCTGCATTGGAACTATTACTCGTGTTAGCTCCTATCTAACTTACTTGTTCAATCCAGAACGACAACCTATTTGTTAATAATTAAGGGATATATACCAGACGAGTACCGACATTAGCATCCGCATGACCAAGGTCAGTGCCAGAATACAGACTGAATAAACCCGCATCGGAACCATCACCCGCGTCAGCCCCCAACAGTAAAGTTCTGTCAGATGCTACAGCATTCGTCCAATAATGATCACAGAAATACGTAGTAGAACCAGCTCCACCTTCCTAACAGAATAAGTCAGCAGCCGCATTATTTGTAATGCGTTTAACCCATTGATTGCTGGTAGTGAGAGTAGTTAAACCACTATCTTCATATAACGATTTATCTATGCCAAAATTCTCTTTGTTGTTGGTGACGTATATCTTATTGTCTGTTCCTGTTACAACAATATCACAACAGTTCTTCCATATATGACCAAATGGATTCTCAATACCTCTGTATCTATTAGCGTATTGACTAGCTTGTGTTTCAGTACCTTCTGCATCTGTATTAACATATGAATACTGTACTTGACCAGAACTATTACCTAATGAATTAGTAGTACCTGTAGGTACAAAAGCCCATCTATCAGCACCGTTTTCTTTCTTAGTTCCATTAGTAATACCATTACCAAGTCCACCTTGATGATAACCTTCTTCGGTTAATGCAGTATTAACTGCTTTCTAACTATTAAGGGTAGCATATTCTACTACATAACACCAAGTAATAAACTTATGTATCTCATAAGTATAGATAGCATAACTATTACTTCTACCATTACGAGCTTGTGTCAAGAAATTAGCTCTATTAGTATTTACAGTAGGTACTTGATTTCTAATTGAGTATAAGGTACTGCCATCTCTATAAGCTTCATATGCAGAGCAATACTTCTTACTAAACTTAGTATATCCTTCTAAGGGATATAAAGACATTCTGATTTCCCAATCATAGTCTCCATATACTACTACAGTATAATATGCATCAGGTAATTCAACCATATCATTACCATCTTCAATGCCATTAGTTACTTCAGAACCATCTTCGTAATGATCCCAGTCTGTAGCATTAAAGTATTTAATAGTACCATCAGAAGTAAGTCTACAGCCTTTGAATAATGATTGTACTGGTAGGTCTTTATGCATTTGCATATTACCAGTTCTTACTCCATCAGGACTACTACCTGTAAAACGTACTCCATACCATAAATCACCTGCAGCATATATCTAAGAACCGTTCAACCACATCTCTTGAACAGTCTTACCGTTTGCAGCAACCTCTTGGAATGTAGTACCATTAATAGCAATTTCTCCCATATTAAGCAGCAGTTGAAAGTTTAATATACAATACTCCAGTTACTTGGCTATCTGCCTCTGGTATAGCATCTACTATCTGAATACTGTTAACTGAAGTAGAAGTTACTTTATTATTAGTTGCATCACTAATAGCTGTATTAGTCTATGACTTAGTGTATACATCTGCACTGTTAGCTTTAGCACTAAGCTTGGTATCTATTTCTGACTTAGTGTAAGTAGTAGCCTTATCAGCCTTTGTATCTAATGAAGCATTCACAGTAGCTGTATCAGCTTTAGTACCAATAAGATTAGTAATAGTAGTTGCGAAGTTAGGATCATCACCTAATGCAGCAGCTATTTCATCTAAGGTATCAAGAGTTTCAGGAGCAGATGCAACTAACTTAGCGCATTCAGCTTTAGCTATCTCAGTAGCTTTGGAATCAGCTTGAGTCTTAGTATATGCATCAGTAATACCATAACCAGCTAATGTAGTAGCCTTATCAGCTTTACTACTGTCTAATTCATTAATAGACTCTCTTACTTCTTGTATATCAGTAGAATGAGTATTATCAATGGTATTGATAGTATTCTCAAGTTGCTATTCCTTAGATTTAGCTCTACTAATCTCAGATGCTAAACTAGCATCAAGTTCATCTATACGTTCAGACTGGTCTGTATTCTCTTTGTAGTTAGTGGGTATCCACTGCTTACCATCAAAGCTTTTAATTACATTACCTGTAGTATCTGATGATAAGTCAATCCAGTATGAAACTTCTTTAGGATTTGGAGCATACTTAGATGCTACAAAATTAGGATTTTCTTGTCTTGTCATATTGTTTAAATTAAATCTTTATATTATAAATATTTTCCTTTATC
>CALEBD010000321.1 GCA_937944945.1 uncultured Clostridium sp.
TTACAAGAGAAATTGCCAAGCTGTAAGTTCCTTTTCCAATTGATTCATACATCGCAGATATAATAAACGAAATCGCAGAAAATAAGAAACCAAGGCTCATTATACGAAGTGTTACAACTCCAAGACTCATCATATTTTCTGATGCACTAAACATTGAAAGTAATTGTCTTGGTATAAACATAAACAATAATAAACCAATTAACATAAGCACAACAGAAACAATAAGACTTATCTTCAATGTTTCAATAATTCTACCCCTATCTTTGGCTCCATAATTAAATCCAATAATAGGTCTAATACCTTGAACTAACCCATTTACAGGCATGGTGATAAACGTTTGAAGTCTGTAATAAATACCGTAAATCGAAACGGCAGTATTTGAGAATTTTACTAAAACAGAATTAAGTGCAATTGTAAGAATAGAAGAAATTGAAATCATAAGCGCCGATGGAATTCCAACTGCATATACATGCTTGATAATGTTCCAATCGAATTTAAACAGTTTTAAATCGATTTTTAATACACTATCGTTTCTGATGAAAAATATAAGTAGTATAAGGAATGATACTATTTGACCAATTACAGTGGCTATTGCGGCTCCAGTAACACCAAGTTTCGGCATTCCAAACCAGCCAAATATAAATATTGGATCTAGAATTATATTTAAGATAGCCCCAATTATTTGTGAAATGGTTGGTAGCAACATTTTTCTTGTTGCTTGAAAAACTTTTTCAAAAGTAAGTTGAAAAAATAATGAGAATGAAAGCAACACTACTATATAAGTGTAACTACATCCATCGGAAAAAATTGCATAATTGTTAGCATAAATTCTGAAAAATGGCTTGATAAATAATAGCCCCAAGATGATAAATAAAACAGAATGTGCAAGAGCTAAAATCATAGAGTGGGTAACAGTATTATTTGCCTCATCAATATTATCAGCCCCTAAATTTCTAGAGATATAAGAATTAATCCCAACACCTACACCGACAGAAACAGCTAATAATATATATTGGATTGGAGCGGCAAGCGATACTGCAGTTAGTGCATTTTCACCGAGTTTTGCGACAAAAATGCTATCGACTATGTTATACATAGATTGCACAAACATAGAGACTATAGGTGGACATCCCATAGTAAAAATTAAAGAAGCAATCGGTTTAGTCCCCATTTGGTTTTGATTTGTTTTTTCCATTTAACGACCCCCTTATTAAATAAATATTTCTTTGAAACATATAAAAGAAATCATAATCAAAAATGAGTATAATTTTATATATGTTATAAAAAAAAGGCTATATATCAGCTCATTTTTGTTCAGAAACGAGAAAATATATAGCCTTTTAGTATTTCTACTAGTTAGCAATTAAATTATATCATATAATATAAGTAGTAATCAATCAAACTAAAATAAAAAGAAATAACTACGTTAAAGTTATTTATAGTTTGTTAAATAGGTATTATTAAAAAGGTACGAAATAATAAAATTTTATATCAACTTTTGGAAATAATGACTTATTTAATTGATAATTTATGGCAATCTATTGACATAAAAATATAAAAATGATAACCTACTAACAGAATACAAATAACTTTTAATTTTAGTCCGGTGAGGCTGAAAAAGGAGGATAAAAATGTTAAAATCAAGAAATTTGGTCCAACCAGAAGACTTTTCAATTAAAGAAATAGATGAAATTTTAGATTTGGCTCAACAAATCATGGCTAATCCTGACAAATATTCTGAAGTTTGTAAGGGAAAATTATTAGCTACATTATTTTATGAACCATCAACTAGAACTAGACTTAGTTTTGAATCAGCGATGAAGAGATTAGGCGGAAATGTTGTAGGATTTTCAGAACCTGGCTCATCATCAGTATCTAAAGGAGAATCATTAGCTGATACAATAAGAACAGTATCTGGATATGTTGATATAATCGCGATGAGACATCCAATCGCAGGCTCAGCATCAGAAGCAATAAAATATGCTGAAGTACCTTTTATCAACGCAGGAGATGGTGGAAATCAACATCCAACTCAAACACTAACAGATTTACTAACAATAAAAACATTAACAGGAAGATTAGATAACCACGTAATAGGACTATGTGGGGATTTAAAATACGGAAGAACAGTACATTCACTTGTAAGAGCAATGAATAGATACAACGACAGCAAATTTGTATTTATAGCTCCAGAACAATTAAGAATGCCTGGATATGTAAAACAACATTTAAAAAATCATGTTTATTATGAAACTGCAAGCTTAGATGATGCAATACCAAGCTTAGATCTTTTATATATGACAAGAATTCAAAAAGAAAGATTTGCAGATTTAGAAGAATATGAATTATTAAAAGACTGTTATAGATTAGATGCAGAAAAAATGAACAAAGCATCAGAAAATATGTTAGTAATGCATCCATTACCAAGAGTAAACGAAATCGCAACAGAAGTAGACGACGACAAAAGAGCAGTATATTTCCAACAAGCTAAGTTTGGAATGTATGTAAGAATGGCTTTAATAATGAAACTTTTAGGGGTAGATGTAGAGGAGTAAAATAATGTACAAAATAATAGAGAACGCATACGTAGGAGAAGATATGTACCAAATGAAGGTACAAGGAGAATTCAAAGGAGAAATGGGTCAGTTTTATATGCTTAGAGCATGGGATATGTATCCAACCCTATCAAGACCCATCAGTATTCACGATATAGACGAAAACAGTATAACTTTTTTATATAAAGTAGTTGGCGAAGGGACAAAAATATTCAGCAGATTAACACCTGGAGACAACATAAAATTAGAAGGACCTTATGGTAGTGGGTACCAAAAGGTAGAAGGTAAAGTTGCATTAGTAGGAGGGGGAATCGGAGTAGCACCTCTATACTTAGTAGCAAAAAATATACCAAATAGTGACGCATATTTAGGTTTTAGAAATGAACCTATATTAATAGATAAATACGAAGAAGTTTGTGACAATGTCAAAACTGCAATAGGAAGCACTTTTGTTACAGACATAATAAACACAGAAGAATACGACTATATATTAACTTGTGGTCCAACACCAATGATGAAGGCATTAATGGACAAAGTTGAAAAAACAAATGCTGAAAAGGGGACAAATACAAGAGTAATGGTATCTCTTGAAAATAGAATGGCTTGTGGTATGGGTGCATGTCTTGTATGTACTTGTAAAACTCAAGGCGGAAACAAAAAAACTTGTAAAGACGGTCCAGTATTCTGGGGAGAGGATGTGATTTTTTAATGGCTGATTTAAGTGTAAAATTTAAAAATTTAACTTTTAAAAATCCAATAATAATGGCATCTGGTACCTTTGGATTTGGAAGAGAGTACAACGAAGTTTATGATATATCACAATTAGGTGGAGTAAGTGGCAAGGGGCTTACATTAAATGCAAAACCAGGAAACAACGGAATAAGAGTTTGGGAAACGCCATCAGGAATGATAAACAGTGTAGGACTTGAAAATCCAGGGGTAGAAGGATTTATAGAAAAAGAACTTCCTTTCTTTGAAAAATTAGACCTAATAAGAATTGCAAACGTAGGGGGAGGATGTTTAGAGGACTACATAAAAGGTGTTGAACTTTTAAACGATAAAGACATAGACATAATCGAATTAAATATTTCTTGCCCAAATGTTAAAGCAGGTGGGATGGCATTCGGAATAAAAAGCGAAGTTGCGAGAGAAGTTGTAAGAGAAGTTAGAGCAGTTTGCAAAAAGCCTCTAGTGATTAAACTTTCACCAAATGCAGAAGACATAGTAGAAATGGCAAAAGTTTGTGAAGAAGAAGGGGCAGACGGTGTATCTTTAGTAAACACATTCAAAGCTCTTGCAATAGATATAAAAAATAGAAAACCTGTATTTGAAAATGTATATGCAGGATTATCAGGTCCAGCTATAAAACCAATAGCACTTAGAATGGTACATGAAGTTTGTAAAAATGTAAGCATACCAGTATTCGGTATGGGCGGAATAACGACTGCTGAAGATGCTATAGAATTTATAATGGCAGGGGCAACTTGTGTTCAAGTTGGAACAGCGAACTTTATGAATCCAAAAGTAGGACTTGAAATAATAGAGGGAATAAATAATTTCATGGAAAAAGAGGGGATAAAATCTCTAGATGAAATAAGGGGAATAATATAGTTATCGGTTGATACAAAGCGGAATTTAATTAACCTAGAAAATTAGAAATATAAAATTTTAAAAATAATAAATTAAAAAATAAACCTTAAAACCTTAAAATAAATTAA
>CALEBD010000322.1 GCA_937944945.1 uncultured Clostridium sp.
TACAAGAGATACTGATGGTAAAGTGGTTCGTAAAGATGGTACTCCTATACTGATGTCTTGGATGATAAACCATCAGGTGCTTAAAACTGATGTTGGAGATAGAGCTTTTAGAGATCCTTTTGTGTATGCCGATGATGCAGCTGTGGCAGAAACTGCTGAAGTTAGCAATATCGAATAGGTTAAACAATCTACTAATGAGAAAGTTAAACAAGTAACTGCTACTGTAGAGTCTAAGCGTGAGCAACCTGAATAGCCTTCTGACGAAATAGCTACAGAAGAATCTAAAAAAACTACTACTATAGAACTACCATAGCAAGATAAAGCTCTTACTTATGATGAAACTGTTGCTGCGGGTCTTACTCCAAAACAAGGTTATACGTATGTACGTAAAGCAGATGGTAAATATGTTATATTACCCAATAATAGTAGAGTATTATAGAAGATGTTGGGTAATAAAGGCGTATTCTCCACAGTAAGAGGAGAAGGCACCTTAGATATTGCTGCTGCTAAAAAATGGTTACATGATACTTTGGGTATAGATCCGGATGATGTAATGGTAACTAATGCTGCTATGAGAGCTATTAATACTCCATCAGCGTATGGTTTATTACAATCTGTATTTGATCGTATACACGATGAATTTGTAGCTAGAGTAGTTCTATCTACTAAAGGTGGAGCAGGAGTAGAATATCATGAGGCATGGCATTACGTATCTTTGTTGTTATTAACTCCTGCACAGAGGGATTAGATATACTCAGATTATGTAAAAAGAAATCCTGAGTATTCTAATAGCACTAAATCGGAAATAGAAGAGCAATTAGCAGAAGAATTTAAAGCATATATGCTTAAAGAAGTAAATCCAACCTGGACTTACAGAATAAAAAAATTCTTTAAAGCTATATGGGACTTAGTAATGGCATTCGCAGGAAAGGAACTTAGCCTACAAAATCAAGTGTTCAATCAAATACGAAAAGGCAATTTTAAGAATGCGCAGTTAGATCAAGATACTCTCGAGGAATTTAATAAGAAATATGATGTTGGTATAGGTTATTATGCTCCAGGTATAAGTAATAAGGCATAGGAAAATATGTCTCATATAGCCAACGCCAATACTCTGTATAACATAGTAGAAGCCTTAAGTAATACAGCACTATCTATACTTAATATTAGAAGTATGGAAGACATACAAAATCTAAAATTAGATGATGTATTTGATAATATTCAATATTTATATGATGCTGGAGAATATGATTACAATGAGTCTAAAAAGTAGATGGTGCACGATGTGCTCAGTAATAAAAGTCTATTTGCTAAATAGATCCGTGCGTATCTACAAGAGTTAGGTATTAGGGCTATAGAACGTGAAGAAGCAG
This sequence comes from uncultured Clostridium sp., assembly GCA_937944945.1. Classification (GTDB taxonomy): domain Bacteria; phylum Bacillota; class Clostridia; order Peptostreptococcales; family Peptostreptococcaceae; genus Intestinibacter. The sequence goes on from CALEBD010000322.1 coordinate 1,374, forward strand.
AAATAGCAGAGAAAGAAGCTAAAGATTCAGGAGATACTTACGACAATGTATGGGATAGAGCTTCATATGAGATAAGTAAGAAAGCAAATGTAGCATTTAACGCCAAATTATTCTTCTATTCTATTCCTCAATCCAAATTTGTTACAGACGAAAATGGTAATCAAATAGTAGATACTGTAAAAGATAATATATTTGGTTTAGATGTAGCACAATCTTTTGATATTACGTGGAATAAAATATTAGATAATTTATGGTTATCTAACGATTGGCCAGATTTGATAAGAAGAGTAAGAAACTTAGCTAAAGCGGATCCATTCTTTGCTACTTTACTTGATAGAATAGATAATCCTGCATATCCATTACCAGAAAATACAGTTACTCAGTTACTGACTACTATACAAAGTGCAAAAAACAGTATGGATACTGTAGATATATTTGATACTTCTACAGAAACTATACAGAAGAATACTAAAGGAAGAGGAGGAAAAGTATGGACAGTAATGGATAGTAGTAATCTGCGAAAGATAGCTAGATTACCGAGTCAGTGGTCTCAGAACTTTATGTTATCTTCTTTAATCTTTACTGATAAAAACAATAGGTCACGTATAAATACGAATAGATATTCTGAATTAGCTAAATTAGATAAACAGATACTAAGTGATATAGAATAGATACAAAAGCGATTAAATAGTAAGAATGCTGATATACGTAATCAAGGACTAAAATAGTTTGAACATACTAAGGAAAGGTTTTTAAACTTATTAAATG
>CALEBD010000323.1 GCA_937944945.1 uncultured Clostridium sp.
ACAGAAATCGCGATTTAGATGAATCTGATATTGTAGTAATAATAAATTCTATTAGACCTAATACTATCAGAGAATCTTTAACAGAGTTAGAAACTAGTGAATATTATATAAATGCAACAGCAAAAAAAGATATCAATTTACTCAAGTCTGGCAAATAAATATAATTTACCTTATCCTGTTATAGAAGTAATATGCAATAGTCCATTTAAGTTTGCTAAAGAAGTAATGTCAAATGATGAGGATACTAAAGATATTATGTTTGCTTACTTATTTAAACTTAAATTAAAAAAGAGATATAAAGAAACAAAATGAGACAGTTTATTGAAGAATGCTTGACACCTAATTATAAGATTCACTGGTTAGATTCTATTTACTTTGATCCTGTATTACTTAACAATATACAGATGTATGTAGCAATTAGTGACAGTAGACTATTAAGAATATGATACTAAGAAAGTTTGATAATATATATCCTAGAACATTTTGGATAGCTATAATAGAAAAGGAAGAAGATGTATACACAATATTAAAGAAATTCACTATATACAACTTATTACCAGGTTTCGATAAAATACGAAAAGAAGCTGAAGAAGAAATGTTAAAGGCGTATGACGGAGATGTTATTGCAGAATGTAGACCGGTTATGTTAAACAGTAGTTCTGAGATGGGTATTATTTGCATAATATATAGACCTGATGAATTAGATGGTACGCATATAGCACACGAATCAGTTCACATAACTGATTATTACTTTGAAGTTACAGGTATGAATGGAGAAGAATTCTCAGGTGGTGGTAACGAAGGGTATGCGTATTTAGTTGGCTGGGCTGCTGGATGTTTTATTAAAGTAATGAAAGAATATGGAAAGACAGAGTAAAGAAGATTCATTAGCTCTATGGGAATTTGAGAAAAACAACGTTAAACAATTTGGATCTAATATCAGTGAAGAGCTAAAAGAGTTAATGGAAGTTGCAGATAAGAAGATCAATAACTATTCCTTAACATACAATGAATTCATGGATGATATTCTAGAAGGTTTAGCTAAGTTGAAAGATACGGACAGCATTGAAACTAGGCAGTTACAGATAAAAGGATTGTACAACTGTTTAACTAATAAGTATATTGAAGATGGAGAATGATGGTAAGAAATATGATTGTGGTAAAGTAAGAATGGATCTAGTTCCATTAGATGTAGTTGAGAATATTGGTAAGGTGCTTACTTACGGAGCTCAGAAATACTCAGATAACAGTTGGCAAAACCTTCCAGATTTTTGGAAAAGATATAAAGCAGCATTACTAAGACATCTTACTGCTATAGACAAAGGAGAATTAATAGATCCTGAAAGTGGACTACCTCATATAGATCATGTACTTTGTAATACGGTATTCTTAGATTGGGGATTTCATCATGGTAAAGCGATTAGTATTAACACAAAAGATATTGAACAAGATAAATAATTATGGAACAATTGAAATTTAAAAAGTTAGATTACTCAGTAAAGAAAGAAGACGGCACAGAAGAGATTAAAAAATCTGAAGGTAAGTTGCCTATTAGAGCTACTAGTAGCAGTGCAGGATTAGATCTATATACTACTCGTATTACTCAAGAAGTAGATAATAGTGGCAAGTTAGTACTAGTATATCACACTGATATTGCTGTAGAAATTCCTGAAGGATATGTTGGATTTATCTGTATGAAATCATCTATCTCTAAAAGATCTATTATTATGTGTAATGGTATTGGAGTGATTGATTCTGATTATCGTGGAGAGTTGATGGCTAAATTTAAAGTAACTACAGATGCTATTCCTACAGTATATACTACAGATGAACCATTTGCTCAGTTAGTCATTGTTCCTTGTTCTATATTAGAACCTACTTTGGTAGAAGAATTGAGTGAAACAGAAAGAGGAGAAAAAGGATTCGGAGAAGCTACAGCAGAACAAAATAATGAAATTAAAGAAGTAAAAGAATAATTATGGAAAATTTAAATATTACAATTACTCCAGTAAGTGCATCAGGGGTTGGAAGTTTTATAGAAGTGGTTATCGGTGATAGTAGATATAAGACCGATATTGTCCAAGGAGAATTCACAGAGGATGTAATGAAGGAGTTAATGAATAAATTAATCACTAATCAGATTCCTGCTGAACAACAAGAAGCGGTAGAATTGAAATTCTATCAACTATTAGACGCTATTACTAATACTAAAGCAGAAGAAGAATATAGAGCTCAGCATCCTGAAGAATTCATGCCAGAGAATTTTGAACCTAGTGTTGAAGAAGTAATTGAGTAATTATGAAGAAAGTTTTAATAAGTAATGAATGTTATCCTATTGAATTAGATAACAATTTGAATCCAGCACCATTGAGGTCTAACAGCCTTCTTAGAAATGCATATTGTATAAAAGAAGAGAGCGAAGTATATATTAATGGTGAACATAAATATACAGCTAAACCTGGAGATATAATAATCAGTTTTTATGGTATTGAAGATAGATACAATAAAACAGAATATTTTTTAGTACCGGGAAAATTATTTGAAGATTACTTTGTAAGACTAGAAAAATATGAAGCTAGTAAGCAAAGCGAAATTAATAACGAAGGATTATGTTGTGATTGTTGCGAATCTATACGATGAAACTATTTGATATCAATGGTGGTAAAGTAGTAATACACCCTGATGCTTTAGGTCTCCCATTCTTTAAAAAGTTATGGGAGGCTGATAAGCCAGACAAAACACAAGCTACAAATGTAATAAGTTATATAGTACTTATGTGGTATTTTAAATCTCCATATGTGCTTCAGCTAGAACCAGATATCAGAGAAAAGAAGCTTAAGTAGTTATACTTTGGTGATGAGAATTATAATCTTACAGTAGAAGAAAAGTCTTGTGAAGATGATTATAAGAAGCTAATATATACTAGAAATCTAAGAATGCTAGATAGTATGAGAAACAAAGTAGATACTATTAGTAAGTATTATGAAGATTCTCTAGAAGAGCAATTAGATGAAAAGAAGATTAAAGATCTATTAGCTGGTATGGAAAAAGTAAAAGCTACTTTTCAAACGTTAGATTTCCTCGAAAAGGCAGTTAAAGCTGAAGAAGTTAGTACTACTAAAGTACGTGGAGATGCTCAGATTAATCCTTATGAATTAGCTTAATTTGTGCAAATTATACACAAATTTATAACAATAAATTAATGAGTACGTTATATGAATATAAATAAAGAAACTATGAAGAAAGTACTTGATTTAACAAAATGCAATAGCACTGAAGAAATTTGTGATGTGCTTGAAAAAGAAATTGATAACAAACAAAAAGCCGATAAAGCAGTTAAAGAAACTAGTGAATCTTTGATTGAAGAATATAATAAAGAAGCAGTAGCTGAACCTAAGAAGAAAGGTATTATCAAGCGTACTATTCATTGGCTAAAGAGTTTGTTTAAGAAATAATCTCGTTGAACTGATAGAGAGGTCTGACAGGGACAGACATTAAATATTCCCTGGCATATTGCCCTATGGTGTAGTGGTAGCACGAGAGGCTCTAACCCTCTAGGTCCGGGTTCGATTCGGTGGTAGGGCGACCAATTAAAGAATAAACTATGATTGACTTCTAGAAGAAAATATTAAATAGTGATAAGTTTAGAACTCCGGCTTTAACATTCTTAAAGACCGGAGCTTATTGTTAGTACCCAATTGGTACTACTGAATATTATACATACTGGGACGAATAGAAAGATCGTTGCATTAATGGTTATACCGCAGAGGATGGAGATTACATCACTGGGTATAACTATTTTTATATTAACTTTTGTCCTATTCAACGTATTGTGCATGAAATAAAAAATAAACCAGACGGTACTACAAAAGTAATAAAAAAACGTGAATTATAGTTCCCAGACTTCTACGATTACGATTACTTTTTTTTCTAGGCTATGTAGGAAGCTGAAGAGCAAGGTAAACATATGTGTGTACTTAAGTCACGTCGTAAAGGTTATTCATATAAAAATGGTTCGATGGCTTGTCGTAACTATTATCTATTGCCTGGTACTAAGACGTATATATACGCTTCTAACAAGTAGTATCTTACTGAAGATGGTATTCTTACTAAAGCTTGGGACTATATGGACTTTATAGATAAGAATACAGCTTGGGGTAAAAAACGATCTGTCAACAGTACTATGCGTAAACGAGCCGGATTTTGGACTAAGGATGAATTTGGTAAAGAAGTAGAAATGGGTTACAAGTCAGAGATTATTGGTGTTACTTTGAAAGATAATCCTGATATAGTACGTGGTAAAGCTGGTAAATTGATTATATTTGAAGAAGCGGGTTCGTGCCCAGAATTAGGTGCTGCGTGGTAGATTGCTAGACCATCTGTAGAACAAGACGACGTAGCTTTTGGTACAATGATAGCTTTTGGAACAGGCGGTGATGAAGGTAGCCATTTTGAAACATTGAAAGACATGTTTTATAATCCAGATGGATATAACTGCTTAGGATTTGATAATATATGGGATGAACATACTAGTAACAAAAAATGCGGTTTTTTTATTCCACAGTATACTAATAATGATATTAGAGATGAAAAAGGAAACCGTCTTTACATGGATAAAGATGGAAATACATTACACAAATTAGCTCTAGAATATACATTATCTGAACGTAGAAAAGTAATAGAAAATGCTACTAATACTAATACTATAGATAGATATGTAGCTGAAAGATGTATTACTCCACAAGAAGCGTGTCTAGAATTTGGTGGTAATATATTTCCTAAAAAAGAACTATAGTAGCAATTAGGACTTATTCGTACTAATACTTAGTTATAGAATCATAAACAAGTAGGTGATTTAATATTTGACGAATCTGGTAGTATCAAATGGATACCTAAGAAACATGGCGATGTTACTAAGTATCCACTTGGTAAAGACGATGATCCTACTGGCTCAATAGTTATATGGGAACATCCAGCTAAAGATGCAACAGCTGGATTATATATAATAGGTGTAGACCCTTATGATCATGATTAGTCTGGTACTAATTCATTAGGATCATCTATTGTATATAAGAGGTTTTAGAACTTTGAAGAGTATTATGATATTATAGTAGCTGAATATACTGGTAGACCTGCAACAGCTGAAGAGTACTATGAGAATCTACGTAAGTTAGCGTTATACTATAATGCACGTATAATGTATGAAAATGAACGCAAAGGTTTATTCCCTTACTTTACTGCTAAGCATTGTGATTACTTATTAGCTGATCAACCTGATATTATTAATGATATAGTTAGTAATTCTAAAGTACAAAGAAGAAAAGGTTGTCACATGAATAAGTAGATAAAGCAATGGGGTGAAGGTATGATAAAAGAATGGTTGAATGAAGAGTATGCACCAGGTAAGAAAAACCTAACTAGGATACTATCAGAGCCGCTATTAGAAGAGCTAATAAGCTATAACGATACAGGTAACTTTGACCGAGTGATGGCGTTGATGTAGGTTATGATATATAGAGAACAACTATATAATGTAGTTGTTAAAAAGAAAGAAAAAGAAAATAAATAGAAGATGCTCTTTGATGGACCAATTTTTGCGCAGAGTTGGTTCAATGACGATACTCCAAGAGTATTTTCAAACGACGATAATGTATATACATTTTAATTATGAAGAATACTAAAAGTTTCCCTGCACAGAAACTACCAATGTCAAAGAAGACACAAGCCTGGAAAGAAGCCTGCGTAGACTATGTAGTAGGCGCTGGAGATTCAGGATTTGGTGGTAATGGTAGATCTAGATCTGACGAGATGTAGACTTACTATGATTTATATAATAGCATATATAATGAAAAGGATCTTAAATATGTAACCAATCCATTTAAACAAGATGATGGATTTCCTGCTATGGCATAGGATTATAATATCATCAAACCATATGTAGATCAGTTACTTGGTGAAGAAACTAAGAGACCTTTTAATTTTCATCCACAACGCACAAGTGATATAGCTGCTAGTGAACTATAGGAAAAAGCCAAAGAAATGCTAATGGATTATATTCAGGCTACTATAGCTAGTAAGTTAAGTCCAGAACAAGCAGCCAGATATGAACAAGCATTAGCTACAGGAGAAATCTAGACTCCAGAAGCTATAGCTAAGTATCTATAGAAAGATTATAAAGATATAGCAGAAACTGAAGCTTATCACGCATTACAATTCCTAAAGAGGAAGTTGAATCTTACCCATGAATTCTATAAAGGTTGGAAAGATGCTTTAATAGGTGGAGAAGAAATATACTACATAGGTGTAATCAATGGAGATCCTTATGTAGAAAGAGTAAACCCTATGTATTTTGATTATGAGCATTCTTTAGACTTAGAATTCATAGATGATGCAGCATGGTGTCGTAGAAAGATGATTATGTCTGCTACTGAAATATACGATAGATTCTATGATAAAATGTCTGAAAGACAATTGAATGAACTACTAGAACTTATTGATCAAAGACCTGGAGCAGGTAATAATCCAGAGATAAGAAAGACTAGTATAGATTATGAATCTATTAAGCTACATAAGATTAATAGTTTTACAGATAATCCATTTGATATAGACCATATAGTAGTATATCACTGCTGTTGGAAGTCTTTCAAAAAGATAGGATTTGTTACTTTACTAAACCCAGAAACTGGAGAAGCTGAAGAATTTCAAGTAGATGAAGATTACAAAGTAACAGGTACAGAACAATCTGTAGAATGGGATTGGATTATTGAAGTATGGGAAGGATATAGAATAGGTGATGATATGTATATAGGAATTCAACCTATTGAATATCAACATATATCTGCTGATAATCCTAATTCACAGAAATTGCCTTATACTGGAGTAGTATATAATAATACTAATAGTAAGCCTAGATCACTAGTAAGTATGATGAAACCATTACAGTATATGTATATTGTAGTATGGTATAGACTTGAATTAGCATTATCTAGAGATAAAGGTAAAGTAGCAGTAATGGATATTACTTAGATACCCAAATCTATGAATATTGATGTTAATAAGTGGATGCATTACTTAAGTGCACTAGGTGTAGCTTTTATTAATCCTTATGATGAAGGATGGGATATACCAGGACGTGAAGGAGGTAAGCCATCTCAATTCAACTAGTTATCTTCTTGGGACTTAACTATGAGTAATGTAATAGCTGAGTATATTCAATTGATGCAAAAGATTGAAGACATGGTAGCTAAGCTTACTGGTATTACTCCACAAAGACAAGGGTAGATTGCTGCTAGTGAATTAGTGGGTAATACTAATACTGCTGTTAGTATGTCTTATCATATTACTGAACCTTGGTTCTGGAATCACAATTAGGTAAAAAGAAGAGTATTAACTATGCTGTTGAACACTTCTAAAGCTGCTTGGAAAGATAGTAAGAAATACTTGAATTATATATTAGATGATGCTACTAGAGCATTTGTACAATTATCTGATAATTTCTTCTACGAAGATATGGATATATTTGTAGATGATAGTACTAAGAATCAACAGTATATAGATCAATTAAAGCAATTGCTACAACCTGCTATGCAGAACGGTGCCAGTCTGTTAGATATTGCTGAAATCATTACTTTAGATAACATGAGTATGATTAAGAATAGGCTTGAGGAAATTGAACAGAAAAGAATGGAACAGATGCAGCAACAGCAGCAAGCTGAACAACAAGCACAACAACAAATGGCAGAACAACAGAATCAGCTTAAAGAAGAAGAGCTTATGCTTAAGGAAGCAGAAATGGATCTTGAAAAATATAAAGTAGATCAAGACAATGCTACTAAAATTACTGTAGCACAACTTAATGCTTATCGTGGTGCTGAGAATATGGATCAAGATATGAATGGAATTCCTGATCCAATTGAAATAGGAAAACAGGCTCTAGAACAGTAGAAGATAAATTCTGATATTGCTACTAAACAATTAGAACTCAACAATAAGCGTAGAGAAATAGAGCAGAAGAGAGAAGCTGAAAATAAGAAGATACAGCTTGAAAAAGATAGAATGAAGCATGAAACTGAGTTGCAACGTATGTCTGATAAAGCTGCTATGGATAGAGAGAAATTAAAGGCAAAGACAGCTTTGCGAAATAAAGTGGTAGGCGAATCTAAATCTAAATAAACATGAATTGGTTTAAAGAAACATGGTGGTTAGTAAAGCAGCTATTTACTACTACTAAAAATAAAGACAAAGTATAGTATAAGCATATGGATCATTATCCATTTAGTGGTTACTCTGCAATGAGTTGGTGTGGGTATATTTTAACCAAAAAGAAAGAATCTGATATTAAAACTACTACTTGGAATCACGAAAATATACATTTATAGTAGGCTAAAGATAAAGGTAGTTGGTTAAAGTATTATGCTGATTATGTATGGGAGTGGATTAAAGGTAATCCTATTACTTATCCAGCATCTTCTGCATACTATACGATCCCTTATGAAATGGAAGCATATGCAAACGAAGATAAATCTGATTACGAAATTAATACAAATAAGTATAAAATAAAAAATCGTAAAAAGACTTACAAAGAGAATAGGAAAAATTGGTTTAATTATATTAAAACTTTATAATTATGGCATGTGGTGGAAAGAAAGGTGGCAAGAAGTTATCTAAAAGTGGAAAGAAAAGTAAATAATTATGGAACGTGAAGCATTTAGATAGAGAATGCAACAGTATAAGTAGGCTAGGGAGAATAATCCCTAGCTTAAATACTGGGATTGGAAGAAGTATGCAGATGGTGGTACTATAGATGAAATCCCACCACAGACTACTAGTGAAAGACCTATTACTAACTTTGACCCTAAAGGAGATCCATATAATCCTACATATGGATATAACCCAGGTGCAGGCTATGTAAGAAGTGTATTTGATTTATACGATGCTCCAGTTATTGGTGACGCTTTAAGTATATACGATGCAACACAGGCTTTAAAGAATAAAGATTGGTTAGGGGCTGGATTAGCAGCATTGACAGTTGTACCATTCATTCCAACGGTTAGTAATTATAAGAAATCATTAAATCAGCAACTAAACAGAATAACGGGAATTACTCCAGATATAAGTAAGTTATAGAAACAATCTGACTGGAATGATTTACGCAATAGAAGTATTGAAAGATTGTATGATCCAGAGGTTAGAGCTAGAGCTGCTAAAATTAAATCTGATTATAATGTAGATTTACAAAGTACATATGATAAAATCATAAACTAGTACGAAAATGATTATTTTAGTTTACCAGAAGCTGAAATAATGTAGTTATAGGATGCTAAAGCTATGATAGATCTGTAGGAAGAAGCTGCAAGAAGATACAAACAATATGGTATAAAACCAACATAGAAAGATTTTAGAATAAAAATAGATAATGCGGTTACTCCTAGTTAGGAAATAACTAATCACGAAATTAATCATTTTAATCAGTATATACATCAAGATAATCCTTCTTGGAACAAATCGGAATTAGATAAAATAACAAAGCAATTTAAGGGGAAACTTAGAGATAAAAATCCGATAGACCCTGAGAATACTAGCTATTTTATGAATTGGATGGAATAGAATGCTTATGGTATAAATATGTTAGATAGATTGAAAGAATTAAACATAAAACCTACTAAACAAAATATACTTAAATATTTAAAAAGTTTACCAGATACGGATTCTATTAAGAAAGCAGCTTTGTAGTTTAAAAATCTAGACGATTACATAAAATAGTTAAACACTATGCCATTAGCAGATAATGGTAATATTAATGAAATTGAAAATTATAATTTTGCATAAATCTAATTAAATATTTTAATTATGGATAAAAAGATGACATTAGGTGGATTTGAAGCTGTACTAGATAGCTTTATCCCTAATCCAGACGGTGGTTTTAGAAATTCAAATGTTGATGAAAACGTTAATGTTAACGCTGATGACTTTGAATCACTAGACGATGAAGAATTGGAAGATATTAAAAATAACAATATCGAAGTAAAGAATAAGAAAGAAAAACCAGTAGAAGAACAAGATACTGAGGAAGAAGAAATCGAAGAAGAAGATATTGAAGATAAATCAAAACGTAAGCCTGGTAGACCTCGTAAAGAAGAAACTATTGAGGAAGAAATAGAAGAGGAAGAAGGTGTCGAAGATAACAACGAAGAAAATGTTGTTACTAACTTCTTTGATGCTATGGCTGAAAAACTTAATTGGGAATTTGAAGAAGATGAAGATAAACCCAAAAGTGTTGATGAGTTAATTAATTACTTCCAAAATGTCATTGAAGAAAATAGTAAGCCTGAATACTCTAGTGAAGAAGTTGAAGCACTAGATAATTTCGTAAAGCAAGGTGGAGATTTAAAGAAGTATCTGACTATTGGTGCTGAGTTAGATTTAGATGATATTGATATTGAAGATGAAGCTAATCAGAAGTTAGTAGTAAAACAATTACTTAAAGAAAAAGGATTCTCTACTAATAAGATTGATAAGTTGGTAAGTAGATACGAAGAAGCTGGATTACTTGAAGATGAAGCACAAGACGCTTTAGAAGATCTTAAAGAGATTAAAGAGGAAAAGAAGAAACAGCTATTAGAGGATCAGAAAAAGGCTTATCAGATATAGTTGCAGAGACAACAGCAATTCTACGATAACGTTGTTAGCGAAATAAAAGGCTTAAAGAATATACGTGGTATTACAGTCCCTGAAAAAGATAAAAAGGTTTTAATGGATTATATACTTAAGCCAGACACAGACGGTAAAACAAAGTACCAAAAGGACTATGCTAAGGGTGGTGTTAAGAATCTCATAGAATCGGCATACTTTACAATGAATGCTGATAAGCTTATTGAGGCTGCTAAACGTGAAGGAAATAATTCAGCTATTGATAAGTTTAGACGAAGTTTAAAATCTAGTAGTATTACTACTAAATCTAGAAAACAAGCTACGGGTTCTGATGATGATCCAATTTGGTTCTCAGCTGCACGACAACTGCGTATATCATAATAATTAATTATATAAATAAAAAAATTAAATTACTAGTATTTTATGAATAATAATATTCTTAATAACCTCCAATTATACAAAGGTAAATGGTTTTCTGATTTGATCGACACTAATAAGATTAGTCTCGCTTCTCAGCAAAGACCTTATGAGGTATCTACTATCCTGTCATACGTATTTGGTACTAAAGATAATGGTTACAGTACTTCTCTTGATATGTTGACAGGTGGTCTTGGAAATGTAATGACTATTGATCAGCCTTCATTTGAATGGGGTGTTATGATTGACCAAGATAGAGCTGTTACAATTCGTGACGCTAAATGGAATGGCGCTGCAATTAGTGAAAATTCTACTCCGGGTTTGGGCAATACTCCTATTACTTTGTGGTTGGAAGATGCATGGTTTGGTCCTGGTGCTACTATCGAATTTGATGACAAGAGTCAAGCACGTATTCAGGATGCTCCGTATCAAGATGGTAATCTGTATGTTTATACAGTATTTGTATCTAACGGTAGCCCTGCTTCTTATATTGATCCTGCTGTTTTATCTTCTGGTTGCCAAGTAAACCGTTTGGCTTCTGCTTATGAAGAATACAGTGAAGAGGCTGATATCCTGAACTACAACACTCATTTCAAAATGCGTAATTATTTGACTACAGTACGTTTGTCTTATGATATTACAGGTTCTGCTTTCTCTACAGTTATGGCAGTAGCTTTGAAAGATCCTAAGACTGGTAAAACTTCTTACTTGTGGTCTACATTCCAGGAATGGGTTGCAATGCGCGAATGGTACAAACGTCTTGAAAGAGCTTTGGTATACAATCAGAATAATGTAAATAAAGATGGTTCTTGTAACCTGAAAGGTAAGAACGGTCGTCCTGCATTTATTGGTGCTGGTTTGTTGGAACAGATTGCTCCATCTAATAGACGTTATTATACTCGTTTAACAGCAGAACTGTTGGAAGATTTCTTGTTTGATCTGTCTTATAATGTACTTGGTACTAATGAACGTAAATTCGTTGCATTGACAGGTGAAATGGGTATGCGTGAATTTGACCGTGTACTTAAAGAAAAGATGGCTAACATGAACTTGATCGACACAGTATTCGTAACTGGTTCTGGTGACAACTTGAAATTCGGTGGTCAGTTCAAGACTTACGCTATGTCTAATGGTATCGAATTGACTTTGAAGTATTTCCCGTTGTATGACAATACTATTTACAATCGTCAGTTGCATCCGGTTACTTTGAAACCGTTGGAATCTTACCGTATGACATTCTTGGATTTGGGTCGTCGTGATGGTGAAGCTAACATTGTTAAAGTAGTTCGTAAAGATCGTGAATTCGTTAACTGGTGTACAGCTGGTTCTGTAACTCCTGCTGGTTACGCTCACTCTAACACAGAAGTTCGTTCTAATGCTAAGGATGGATACAGCTGCCACTTCCTCGGAGAAGTGGGCATCATGTTAAGAGATCCTCGTGCATGTGGAGAATTGATCATGATGGCTGAGTAATTCAGTCAAAAATATAAGGGGCTTGAATGCTAGCGAGCCCCTATAATACTAACTTGATAATCTAATTTTATAATTATGGAAGTAATCGTTAGAATGACAAAAGTAAATCCTTGGACAGGATTGATTAAATGGTCTAACTGCTTTGATTTTATTAGTTCTTACTGGACTAGATCTGGTAGTAGATACACTGGTTTAAAAGCAGACAAAGCTAGAGAACTAGAACAGAAAATGGGTAAAGCTGAAGGAGAATTAGATCCTGATAGTACATTTTGGGATACATTTGCAATTAAGATTGGTAAGAAAGAATTAGTAATTAATACTGATAGACCTGAAGGAGAATTGCAATATTTATTCCTATTAGGACATAAGAGAGTAGCAAATGGCATTGATAAAGTAACTCCATCTACTGATTATGTACTTATAAATAAAGAAGCTGAAGCAGAACAAATTAATAAAGCTAACAAAGTTAAACGTGATGCTTATAGAGCATTAGATAAGATGAGTCTTGAAGATATGCGCAAATGTCTTAGACTATTTGGAGTTAAAGCTGACACTATGTCTAATGAATTGGTTGAAGCTAGACTTGGTGAAAACGTAGAAGCTGATCCAGCAAGATTTATTAGAATTTGGGTAGACAATCCTAATAAAGAAATTAACTTTGTAATTGAAGAAGCTTTAAGTAAAAATATTATTCGTAAGAACAGGGCATCATATTACTTTGGTACTGATCTTATTGGTAACGGTCTTGAAGATGTAATTGCATATTTGAAAGACAAAAAGAATCAAGATATTTACTTAAGTATTATGTCTGAAATAAAATCTAAATAATGACTAGAGAACAATTTCACTCATATTTTAAAGTAGCAATGGACAAGAATTCTCAAAGCGTAGCCTTTGGGGGTTGTCCTGCTTTCTTACCAGAAGAAATAGATTACTGGTTAGATCAAGGTTTATACCAAGAAATCAGTAACAAGTTTACTGGTAATAACTACTTAAAAACTAGCTTTGAAGGATCTGTAAAACGTATTCACGACTTAGAAAAGTTAGTACATACAGATACAAATGTTATTGCTAATACTGAAACAGACTCAAATAGATGTTATGTTACTAATCTATTTAATGGTGACAGAATGTTCTTTGTAGATGCTGTATTAAACTTCAATAACAAAAAAGCTACCATAAAGCTAATAGATCATGCAGACGCTACTAAATTTAAGAAGACTTATAATAATAATCCTTGGATAGAAGATCCAGTAGCTGTGATAGAAGATAACACTCTATATATCTATTATGATTACTTAGCTATGAGTAGTAATAGTTATTCTGTAGATATTACTTATGTTAAGTTCCCTACTAAGATAGAGAACTTACCAGCAGATGGTATGAGTGAAATACCAGAGTATATGCAGTTTGAAGTAATTAATAGAGCTGTAGAACTAGCATTAGAAGATATTGAGTCTAAGAGAATATAGACTAAATCACAGTTGAACCAAATAGATGAATGATTATGACAGACCGTGGATTTCAAATCGAGTTTGAACGTAGGCTATAGTTAATGGATCCTAATTTAGTTATTAAGGATAAGCTATCCTCAGACACTATTATATCATTCATTAATGAGGCAATTGATAAATTTTATAAAACAAGATACTCAGGTATTAACTTTAAAGCTCAAGGATTTGAGTAGACAGAAAAGCGTATAGATGATTTGCGTACTTTAGTTCGTAAAAGAAACTATTCAAATACTTAGATATCCAAAGGAACTAAAAATTCATATTCTGTTGAATTACCAGATGATTATGTATTATTACTTGGAGATACTGCTGGTATACAGCCGAGTGATGAATATCCTAACGAATGCTGGGAAAAAGACGATTTAGGTGCATATATAGTTAAGTATACAGATACGTTAGAATCTACGATTGAAACATTAGATAGACAATTAAGTAATTCACTATCTGAACACAAATTAAAATATTGTCAAGCTAGACCTTTAAAGTTAATTCAAGATAATAATGTAATATTATACACAGACGGTAAATATAAAGTAAGTGAATATGAGATTACATACTTAGCTAAGCCATCTAAAATTAATTCAAGTAATATTACTAATACCGAATATACAGATTTGCCAGAACATACACATATGGAAATTGTGAAAATGGCAATCTAGATTTATCTTGCTACTAAACCAATGTAGCACTATAATGCTTATTCCAACGAAATTGCTTCAATGGAATAACAAATAAATTAATGCGTTTGTCTGACCTGGAAATCTGAAATAAGGAAAGTAGAAGGACAAACTAGACTAGCGCTAAGTCTAACAATTAATTATTTTTATATAAACTATGATTACACGCGTTGATACCGTATTAATCGGAAAGAAATGCCCTACAGCCTATACTACTGTAGATGCTTTGGCTAAAGGGGACGTTGCTTTATTTGACTAGAATAAAGCGCTAATTACAACTGCTGCTAATGCAGTAAATGCATCTACTGTTTATGTAGGTGTAGCTGGGGATAATATGACAATTACTCTGCCCAACGGTACTACTGCAACAAAGAGAATGGTAGAATATTCTAACGCCATTCAAAAAGCTTCTAAACCTTCGTATGTACAAGGTGATTATGTTGCACCAGTTCAAGAGAAAATCGAAATTGATTTAACTAGTGCTACTGTTGTTATCGGTCACAGATATGTTTTACGCATTGTTTATAAAGACTTATATGAAGCTCCAGGACAGTTTACTCATACTTATGAAGTAATTGCTTCAACTGAGACTGCTGATGATTTGGGAAATGCACTTTTAGCTAAAATTAACAAACACGCTAATCGTAGAGTAAGTGCTACATTTGCAAGTCATAAGCTAACTTTAACTGCAATGGAAAAAGATGACAATGAAGGAGTCAATTCTTTGAATGAATACTCTGTAGTTTCTATGGAAGCTTCTCTGTACGTTACTATTCCTGGTGCATTATTGTCTAATGTTCCTGAAGCAGTTCCTGGTGCAACTATTACTAAGACTGCTGGTAAACCTGGTAAAGGTTACTGGAAACAGGTACGTGATATGGAAGTACGTATGTTGGGTTATAAGGGTCATGTATTCACAGATGCGTATCCTGCAATTGAACCAAAACGCAATGTTGAAGAAGGTTCTACATACGATTACTTTACTATTGAAAATGATAATCTGTATTTGAGTCCTGATAATCAGTATATTAAGACTACTCCGTTGACTACAGAAGTATATATTGAACACAATACTACTAATAAAACTTCTGTATTCGCTAAGGCTCTTGAGGCATTTATTACAGGTGAAGCAGAATAATACACGGTTTCTTTATTTAAACCCAGGCGAGGTTGTGGTTTATCCTCGGCTTCGCCTTTTTAATTTTTTGTAGATATGAAAATAATTAATGCAACATTAAAGAACGATACTATAACTATAACTTTAGATGCTAAGGCTAATGTACATAAGATTTATCTAGATTCAATAATAAATCAAAAGAATATGTATTCTGATGAAGATGATAAACACACTCATGTAATATCTGACTTTGTTGCTTAGGATAATACTGTTATTGTTGATATTACTGAGTATAATGAAACTTCTTTTATAGTAAGCGTTCTTACATCAGAGGGTAATAGAGATGAAGCTATAGCAATAGATCAGAATGAATTATATTTAGCTAAAGTAAATCTACTTACTACATATTGTAATACATGTTTAGATAAACATTAGAAGCATATAATAATGATGTGTGATTTTAGATCATAGTTATTGTAGTATGCTTTAGAGCACAATCTTACTAAAGACGCTATTGAACATTACATAGATCTTAGTAGGATGTTAGGTATGATAGATTATCATAATTGTAGTAAGTGCCTATCTCCTAATAAAGTGTGTAAATGTTGTAATGGTATGTGTGCGCTATGATAAAAGAAGAATATAAAAATGGATGCAGATTGAAAGAATAGGTAAAGTATAACATTGATTATGATGATTGCCAAATTCTTAATCTAACCTGTGCTAATTACATATATGATTTAGTATAGGAATCTTCTAAATATGAAACAAAATTAGAAGACGTTAAAAAGATGTTATATATGATAGAAAAGTTATTAGGACACGAAGTACAATATGATATTCCAGAATATCATGGAGATAATAAAAAATGTTATTTTGGTGTAGTATCAGATAATTTTGTTATTAATGAAGATAATATAAAACAATTAGATTATGTACTACAAGATACAAAAGAATTTGTTAAAAGCTTTAGTACTGATTATCAAAAGATATTATATTGTTATCCTAATGAATTTGGAGATATAAATAGTATAAAAGATCAAAATCAATTTGAGATAAAAGAGTCATTTTAGAGGAATGCTGTAACTATAGATGGTATATTATATAATGTATATATACTGAAAGACGCATCCACAGTAGATAATTATAAAATATATTTTATATGATACAGGTAGCTGATAATTTTAACTATAGAGGAAAAAAGCCTAACTTTGATAGAGATAGCTTCGATACATTATATGATATGAAGAACTATTCTGAGAATAGTTTAGATGATGGTCATATATCTTATTGTAAAGAAACCGATAAACACTATAAGTTTAATTCTAATAATCAGTCAGATCCTACTACTGGTAAATGGGTAGAATAGCACGAAGCTGTTCCAGCTGATGAAGAAGATATAACTGAACAAAATGGCACTCTATAGTTAGCAAATAAAACTTATGATAAATAGTCTTTCAGTGGTTTGGGTAGAGTATATCTAAGAAAGAATATAGTAGGTGATAAGAATGTTCTTACTTAGGCTATGATCAATAAAGCTAATACTATATATGTTATTCAGTATGATTATGATTTAAACGGTTAGACAATCGTTACCCCTTCTAATTCTATACTAAAATTTGACGGTGGCAGTTTTGATAATGGAATAGTAGATATATCTAATACAACAGATTTAATCAATCCAAAATTCAATAAGAATTGTAAAATAGCTAAGGATACTATTTTAAAAGATTTTGTAGACGTTAGAACTTTAGGAATATATCCAGACGATACAGATTATGGTTGGAGCAAATTAGATAATTTATGTAATAAAGCAAACACTGTATATTTTTTTCCTAGAGGTATATATAAATTTACTAGCGGCATTAAATTATATTAGAGTGGAACAACTTTGATAGGAGAATGTACTTATGCTGATATTATGACAGTTAATGATGAATCGTTAAGAGGAACAGTATTTGATTTTTCTATCTCTTCTGGAACTTCTGAGGAACCCAAGTATTGTATTAACTTTGCTGATTCTTATTCGTCTGGTATAGAAAGAATAACTATTCACTCTAATTCTGTTTAGGAGCTAAAAGATAATAGAGAGCTAATAGATGGAGAACATACAGTAGAAGAAATTTGGACAGTAAGTTACAATAACACGTATATAAGAGGGGTTAGAGGCGGTAACATAAATTTAGTTAAATTTATGAAAATAAGCGATTACGCTTATTACTTAGAAGGAGCTTATGCTAATATAACAAACTGTTCTTTTTACAAATGTAATAAATGTATGAGATTAACCCAAGATAACGTAGTAAACAATATCAAGGTGTTTTATTGTAATTACTTTGCTTCTCTAAATGCTTTAAATATATTGACTAATTGTAGAATTGATTCGTGTAAGTATGATGGTATATTAATATACTATAGAGGCAATACTGTCAATAATGTAGTGTTCGATTTTATATATCAGCGATCTTTTGTACTAAATCCAGGAGCAAATCATAATAATATTAACTTCACTACGTTGAGATCTGGAATTAGTTCTTATAAAAAAGATTATAGTGATAAAAATTCAAAGTACTATACAATATATATGTAGGGTGAGTGTAATGCATGCGATATAAATCTTAATATAACTTCTAATAATATTTTAGATTCTACGACAGAAAATATAAGTTTTATAGCCAGAGGAATTAAGTTAGACCGAAATTTCCTAGGAATAAACAA
>CALEBD010000324.1 GCA_937944945.1 uncultured Clostridium sp.
ACAAAGAAGTTTTTCCCGATCCATTCTTTCCTGTCAGCAGAAGATGCTGGCGTTTCGTTGAATTTAATTTTATTTTTATATCTGATAAATATCTTTCACAAGTTATATATTCTATATTGTCTACTGGTAATTCAACCTTTTTCCCACAAGTTCCACAGAATCTATCCTCTGGATTTAAATTTGCCCCACAACTACATTTAATCCCCTCTAGTTGTTTTCTATGATTATGTATTTTAACTTTAGAATCATATATTACATGATCAAACCCTATTATAGGTTCACAAATTCTATCTATTTCATCATTTTCAAGTAAACCTTCCCTAACTTTTTGATATACTAATATCCCTAAGTTTAAAAGTGCTTCCTCTTTTCTTAAATTAGTATCTTCTATAGTTTTATTTAAATTATCTATTTCTCTCATTATTTCTTGTCTAGTAGCCATAATATTAATTCTCCTCTATTTTAACCCTCAATTTTTTTACTTTTATAACCTATATACATAAATACTGTACTAAATATAAATACAGTTATTATTGTTGCAAATAGATTAGTTCCAAGTGTAAAGTCAACACTTCCTGATGATGTAGTAAAGCCAGATATTAGCGAAATTAAATCTTCAGCTGCATTCCCACTTATTGTAATTGTTGAAAAATATGATATTAATCCCATTATAGCTGTATAAGATATACTATAAATACCTATTATATTGTGATTTTCTTCTCCGTGTCTTTTCTTTATCATTCTACCAATTATAATAAGTGTAGCAATTGGAATTAAAATTAATAATATCCACATTCCTTCTCCTTGTTCAACAAATGAGAATAAACTTACAGATAAAGTCGCAAATTTTATAGCTACAAGATGTGACATAAGTATTAACCATGAGCTCATCATTAATCCTATTATCACCATGTACACAAACCAAATTATATTTAATTTCATTCCGCTAAATCCTAATATATCGTTGTAACTATCTATATATCCACCTATTGCTAGTCTAGCTTTTAAAATACGTAATATATCTGTAAATGAGCCTACTTTTATATACATCCATGCAAGGAATATTATTGTAAATGCAAGTAATGTTGCTCCTAAAATAAATAAGTTATTTTTAAATATATTAGATAGCGTTCCGACTTTTTTAGAGTTTTGTTTTTCTAATGCTAATATATTCGCAATAAAAGATATTATAAATGAATTAATAAATACACTAAAAACTGAAATATAAATTTTTATATTAGTATATAAATCTTCCGAAACATTTACTCTTGCAAATAAAGATATTACTGTTATAATTGCTGCATATACAAGAGCACATAACACTGCTGTTGGAAGTGATTTAACTTCAGTTTTGCTATATATAAATCTTGTTACTAAATATATAATGAATCCTGTAATTATTGGAGTAATTATTATTCTAGCTGCTATCGATACATTAACAGTATTAAATAATGCATTTATCACGATTTTCGGTGCATTCATAGATGCTATACCAAATACCACTTGTTTAAAGCTTGATAATTTCATTGAAGTATCTTCAACTAATTCATTTAACAATGAATCACCTAATTGTAATTGTATAAACATATAGATAAGCATTAATACTATTGATATTCCATCTGTTTTTAATGCTGTATTTATATTGTTTTGAGCAAATGATACATAGTTAAAGCTCTTTAGCTCATCAATTGTATTTCCGAAGAAACTAGATAAATCGCCAAATATTTTCTTTGCCTCTTTAGCCATAGCTCCTGTTGCCTCATTTATTGAGCCTAAACTTGGATTATTAATATTTCCAGTATTTTGAGTTATTTTTCTTTTAGTTTTTCTTCTTTTCCCCACTTGGCTTAATAATTTACCACATTCTGAGCAGTAAATTTGATTTGATTTTGTTTCATGACCACATCCATCACAATATTTATTTTCATTTTCGTTTAATATCAACTTTCTTTCAAAAGTAGACATTTCATTTCCCTCATCACTGCAATAATTACAGTAATCTTCGTTGTGCTTTCCACACCTTTCACATAATACCATAGATAATCTCCTTTTTATTTTTTAGCTTATAACTCTCCCTCATATTTGTTTATTTATATTTATGGTAATCGATTAATAAATTTATTATTTTTGGTCATTTATATAATCGATTACTCTATAAGCTGTCCCTTTTTTATACCACTTCACAGAATCCTTCTTAATTCCTCCTGTTGGGTATTTGCATTTGTTTTTTGAATGTATAACATATCCATCTCCTATATAAAGAACTACATGTCTAGTTGTAAATATCAAATCTCCTGGCTGAAGTGTATCTTTTACTTTATATTTTTTGAGTACTTCTTGCTGTTGACTTGTTGAATAACCGATATTTACACCCGATACTTCTTTATATGTCCAATATGTAAGACCAGAACAATCAAATCCTTGAATACCGATATAATCCTTTTTATCTAAAGGATAATAGCTTTCTCCATAACATTTTACAAGCTCATTATATCTTTCTTCAGTTATTATTTCGCCCTTTCCTCCCCAGACATATTCTGTACCTAGTTTCTTTTTTGCAAGGGATATAACTTGTTTTATTATCTTTTTATCTTTATCATTTAGATTGTCCCATTCATGCTCACAATCTACTTTGAGATTATCTTTAGAAGTAAATTTACTCCCCATATTAGTTATCTTTTTAAAACCATATATGCATAAAATAATAATAACTATAAAAATTAAGATATTCTTTAACTTATTTTTTTTCATCAAACTTACCCTCTTTCATAAATTAATTTTATATTATG
>CALEBD010000325.1 GCA_937944945.1 uncultured Clostridium sp.
GATTGGAATCTCTTGCTCCTTGATTATGCATAATAATTATGGGCTTATTATATGACCTTCCGAACGGCCATTGCAACAAACAAGGAACAAAATGTCTTTAATTAATTTTATTATGGGTTTTTTGGATTAAAGTTTATGCATTGTATATAAATAAGTATATTTTTATTGTAGACAGGTTTTCACTTTTTAAACACATTTTGTAAATTTTTTTTAAATTTAAAAATCTGCGTTATCTTTCTCGTTTTCTTGGTCTTCGGCATCACTTGCCCCGTCGTCTTCATCTTCGTATCCGTCGTCGTCTTTGTCGTTTATGTCGTCATTGTCTTCGTCTAGATAATTTTCGTCTATATTTTCGATTGCATCACTGTTGTCGTCTGAAGAGTTTTGCTTGTCCTTATCGATACATCCATTTATAAATAAACATAAAACTACTCCAAGTATGATAATTATCCTTTTCATAAATAATACCTCCACCTTTATATTTCACTTGTCATTAATAATAGTATTGTTTCCTTTTATAAACTTATTCAGGTTTTCTAAACTTATACTTATTTAGTCTTTTTAAACTTATACTTGTTAAGTTTTTCTAAACTTTGTTTATATCATTTTCTATAATACCATAAAATGGAGGTTATTTAAAATAAGCCAAATCTCAAGAACTTATCTATATAGGCTTCTTTACAAAACAAAATCTTCAAAAACTCATCATCATCTAGATAGTCCATGCATTTTATCATAAGATAGTCGAACAACTCATTATAAAAATAATCTCTGTTTTCTTTTATATAAGGATCTTTTTTAGAGTGTTTATTGAAAAACTCGACTTTATCTATATTAAATAGCATTTTTTTAAAGTTTTTGTCCTTTTTAAAATCATTTAAATCTTCTTTATAATAATCACAATCTAAAAACATATCTCTTTTCTCTATATTTTCTTGTTTAATAATAAATGTAGCTATTTCATCATAAGAATACTCTTCATCATATGCACTTCTATATAAACTGCTGTATAGAAGGTAAAATTCTTGAAAAATATCCATTTTGTCATCATTATCACTTTTTATCTGCTCTAAGACCAACAAGACTATATCATTTTGGATAAACACCTCGTATTTTCTAAGCATTAAGATATACGCCATAAACAAAAAAGAATATCCATATTGCTCCGTAAAAAACAGCAATTCATCCCCAGATTCTTTGTAGAGTTGTTTTAGTTCGCTTTGTGAAAAATTCAACCCACTTCTATTAAAACTTTCCACGTCGTATTTATATATATTAAATACAAGATTAAATACAAAATAATCCCAATCTCTATTTCTAAAATTATTATAAAGCTGGATAAATCCACATCCTTGTGCCTTTTCAAAATATGAATTACCTTCAAATCCATGATTTTTTTTAATAATCTGATTGCATGAATTATCGTAATTTGTCATAATCTTGTCTACTGCGTCTTGGTAAAAATGCCTTTTTGAAATTTTTTCTACTACATCGCGTTTAAATACTTTTTTATGTAAATCGAAATAACTATTTACGTCCCCCGCCAATTTATACATTGAAATCACAATATCAAGCCCCCTTAGAGATAAAAACTCGGGGTTTTGGCGATATTTTTTCCAAAATTTTTCTAGATTCTTATTATTCCAATTTGTATTATAACAAATAACAGTTGTCGCATTTGAAATACTTATATAATGTTTTCTAATTTCCTTGGCTAATTTAGCCTCGACAATTTTCTTTTCTTCTATATCTTGTTTGCTGCTTTCTGATGGTTGCTTGCTTTTTATTTTTCTTCTTCTAATAAACCACATACTACGCCCCCTCACAAAAGTCAGTTTACTTACTATTATTATATAATGATTTTATGTAAAATGGGCGTTTTTTCCAAAATAAATAGATCAGAACGATAGTATAATGAAAATCAATATAAATTTAAATTAAAATGAATCACTTAAAAAGTCACGACAATAATAATCTTTATTCCCCTCGTCTAAAAAGGCAATCTCTTATAATATATAAAAATACCATTATCCCAATTGTAAAACAAAACGCCTCTATATATGTTTTATCCGAAATTGTACCGCCTATAAAAGATATAATCGCTATAAATACCCTGATTAGTATACTTTTGTTGGATACTATCTTTCCGTATGGGTGAGTTTTTTTAATCGCAGCATAATTACAGACTAAACTAAGCCCAAACAAAATCCCTACTGTGACATATGATAATAATAAATCTCTTCCATAAATAAATCTATTGTCTAATATCTGTATAAATAGATCAAACAACATAACTCCAGAAAACAACATAAAAATTAAACTCGCTATTTTAAATCCATATGACAAAGTGCTCTTTTTTTGAGTAGGCTCTGCTGCTACTGCATATTCATCATAAATTAGTTGATTTTTTTCTTTAGGTTGTTTGTTTTTAATTTGTGGTAAATTTTCTGATTTTATCTTGATGTCGTGTTGGTTGTGATGTTCTTGGTTATGTTTGTCGTGTTTTTGGTCATGCTTTTCGTCGCGTTGGTCGTCGTGTTTTGGCTCTTCTCTTTCTGATTCTAATTTATATTCTCTTTGAGCTTCTTTTTCTATTTCTGCCTCTTCTTCTTTTATCTCAATTTTTATTTCATTATCGCTTTCTTTTTTAAGATTTGAGATAGTTTTGCTGTTTAACAGACTTTTTTCTATCTCGTTTTTTATATTTAAAAATCTCTCATCATTATATTTTTCATAAATAAAATTACACTCGTCTATAAGCTCATTTACATCTTCATTTAGCTTCGCTGTTTTAAATGTATCTTTATATATTTTATTTAAATTGTCTAAATAGACTTTGTTTGAGTATGTATCTTTTTGTTTGTATTTTTGGCTAAAATAATTTTCAAAATACGAATTTAGAATTTCTTTTTTGTCTTTTAATCCTACATTATCTAAATTGCCCTTTAGATATTTATTTATCTCAGAATTTATAATTTCTGATTTTCTCTTTGCTAAGTCTATCCCAAAGTAGTTAGCGTATTGTTCTATTTGGTTGTTTTTGTCGCCTTTATTTATATCTAATAAATAAAAATAAGTTTCTTCTAGATATGGATTTGAGCCGAGCATTTTCTCTAAAATATTTAGCTTTTCGTCGTTTCTCAACAACTTCGATTCTGATTTTAATTTAAAAAGTAAATCCTGTGCCTCTTTTTTATCATCTGATGTA
Source organism: uncultured Clostridium sp. (assembly GCA_937944945.1). Taxonomy (GTDB): domain Bacteria; phylum Bacillota; class Clostridia; order Peptostreptococcales; family Peptostreptococcaceae; genus Intestinibacter. The sequence continues at coordinate 3,209 of CALEBD010000325.1, forward strand.
ACTCTATACAAGTCCTTATCTGTCTCGTTTTCTACACAGTCCAAAATTGCCTCATGTATATCTACTACACTGTTTTCAATAGAGTTTAATATATTTTCTCTTACTTCTTCTGAGTTAAAAATTTCTGTTTTTTCCTTGAGTATTTTGTCGTGATTTGATTTTTCGATTTTTTTATATTGATTTTCTAAATTATTAAATACATCTCCAAAGGTGCAGTATTTTTGGTAGTATTTTTGTGTGAAATTTTCTTCTGTTATATTTTCTACATCCATATCTTTTAATGTATCTACAGCGTAATCTATGTAAGTTTTGATAATGTCTAGGCTCGTATCAAATCCGTCTGAAACTAAATCGTCTAGTCCCTTATATTCACCTAAGATCTTATTAAACGTATTTCTCGCTTCTTTTCCATATTCTCTGTACTTTAAATATAATGTATTATACAGCTTTATCTCCTCTGGAATTTTATTGACAATACTGTTTTTCTCTTCTCCCATATAGAGTCCCCCTATTCTCACTCACTTTCTTTCCAAATTTCCTTTATATATATTATAGTACTACATTTTTGGCTTGTAAATTTTAATTAAATGCTTCAAAAATCATCTTTAAAATATCGTCTAACCCGCTAAAATCAAAGTTTTCCCTGCTTATGTCTTTATCATTCATTCTATCAAAAAATTTTTTTAGACAGTTTGCCTTATCTAAAATCCTGCCTTGGTATTTGCCCGCACTTTCAAAATACCCAATCCACTGTATCGGAATTAAGTTATCTTCGTCTTCTGTTAAGATGTCTTTTCCGAGATATAACTCTATACTGCACGCCATCCCGTTTATATCCATTACGACATCTCCTGTTGGGCCTTTTGTGGGGTATTTTTTCGCAATTTCCAAGTCTGGATATTTAAGCACTTTTATATTGTTTGGTATTTCTATCCCGCTTAAAAGTTTCATGGCCTCTTGCCCCGCTGTGTCGTTGTCGAATATTGCAATAGTTCTGTTTGCTATTCCAGATGAGATAAACGCTTTTATAGTAGATACAAGCGCATCAGCACTCCCCCTAAGTCTTGTGGCCTTAAAATCTAAAAATGAGTAGTATTCTGATAAGTGAGGGTATAAGATATTTAGCGCAGTCTCCAAAACACATGCATCTGACTTTCCCTCTGTAAGGACGATAATCTTTTCATTTATTATATATTCAGATTTTGCAGTTTCTTTGGCGCTTTTGCTAAACTCAAAATCCTCATCAAAATAGCCATTTGCTATAATCTCGCTCACATCATATATAATCTTAGAATCACTATAAAGCGACAACACAATCCTCAAAATAAACCTGATATCTATAAAACTCCCGCCCCATAAAATATCCTTATTTCTCAAAATAAATAAAACCATATCTTCTAAATCTTTGTCATTTTCCAAGATTTCTAAATTTTCTCTGTCTAAAAAATACTCGTCATAAATATTATTATCTATAATAAACTCTATACTCCTATTTAGGATTTTTATAAATTCACTCTTTGACTCATATATATTTCTCACTTTAAAAAACTCATCATAAGCCTTTTTTAAAGTAAATCCCATAATATCTAATTTGTCTGAGTAATTTTTACAACTCAATATATATCTAACTTTTGTGCTCTCTTCTTCATACTCTATTTCCTGGGTTATAATCTTGTCGCTTTCCGAAAAGACAGAAATCAATACCCCGTAAACATCATTTTTGTCTTTTAACAATTCATAATCATTTAAATATAAACGACTAAACGCCTCCATAATGTATCCCCCTTTAAAATCTCAACTTTGACCTTATATCTATTATTATATTTTTGTTTTTGCTTAATTTATACTATAATTATACTATAAAGTATATTATTATATAGGAGGGATTGCTATGAAAAACATATCTATCATATCTAGTCAAAATCTAGATTCAAATTCTGATTTAGGAAGTTAGGTCTTTATAAAGCAATACAGACGTTTGACCCAAATAAGACTTCTGATTTTTCTTCATATGCCAACTGGTGGA
>CALEBD010000326.1 GCA_937944945.1 uncultured Clostridium sp.
GTTTCAAATCTTGGAATTAAAACATTTTCGTTTACTAAAAACTTATTTCCATAAAAATTAACATTACCAATTACATATTGTATTGGTTTTTTTTCTTTTAAGGCTTCTACTCTTTTTTTATATTCATTGATAATATCTACTTGTACTTCTTCTTCTAAATGATTTAGTAGTTCTAAGGGATTTACTTGTAATAAATCTGCTAACAACATCTTAGCGTGTTGAGAGTGAAGGTACTTTTTTCCATAAATAATTAATTCTTCTACTTTCATGTTATAATCCTATTTCTTTAATAACTTTATAATAATACCAATAAACTCTTCTAGAGATACCTTAGTTTTACTTCTGGCATCATTTATTCTATTAAGTAATTCCCTTTGAGAATCCTTTGCTTCTTGTATCTTTTGTTCAATTAGGTTCTTCTGAGTTACTGTATCCTTAAGCTCATTTGATTTTTTAGCCTTAGCTAGCATGGATAACTTCTTTTCTAAGGATTTTATCTTTGAAGACAGATCAGTCTTTATATGTTTGGCTTGTTCTTTTAAGTCATCAAGCATCCTTTGCACTGACTGTCTCTTTTCTTTGATTGAGTAATATTTCTGATGGGTATCATTATACTCTTCTAATGATTTAGTGTAGTATCCCTTAGCAATTTCCCTTGCCTTAGAGATATACCCCAATTCAAATATCTCCTCAAACAAGTCTTTCTTATCAGATGGTGATTCCTGTATTAACCTTTTCATTCCCTGACCAAACATTATTGAATTCATGAAAAGGTCATAAGACATACCTAAATCGGCTACTATAAGCGCCTGTATGTCATTCTTATTTTTATCTGATACCTCTATAGCATCTATCTCATATATGAGTCTGTCTTTACCCTTTGCTCCATTCACTTCACCTTTATATTTAAGGCAACGGGTTATCTTATGGATCTTTCCACTTTTACTAAAGTATATCTCTACCTTTGTACCTTGATAATTCTTTTGCCTGTATTTCTCCCAGGTATTAACATCCGACTTACCTTTTATATTCTTACCATATACTGCCCATACTAAAGCTGATAAGATTGTAGTCTTACCTTCTCCAGTAGCTCCCCTTATTACGGTTATTCCCCTTAAACCAAGGTTTAATTCTAAATATGGTATAGAACAGAAACCTTCTATAATGATATTACCAAACTGTATCATTCTGCTTCCTTTATTACCTTTAATAATGTAGCCTTCTTTTTCTTATCTTTTATGCCCTTAGCTTTCATATATTTTCGTACCATTGATTTCTTAGAAAGTTCCCTGGTTATTTGAGGGGTATCTTCTACTTCCATAACTTTAGACTTACTAGCAATGACCGTATAGTAATTACCATCATCCATAATTTCATCTTCTGATGATACATCTATGAATTTTGGGAAGCATTTGAATGGCTTGAATTCCATTGAGAAGTCTTCATATATTTTCCAATATCCAAGTTTACAATTACGATCTGTTCTTCTCTGTTGTAAAGGAGCCCCAACCATGTATACTTTCTTCCCTAACCTTTGAGGTTTATGTATATGACCTATCAATACTAATTTGAACTTAGAGAGTAGATTTACATTCAAATTTTCTACCGTTCCAACTTCAGTGTTATCTGTATCTTTAGCTCCTGGGTAGTCTGTATGTAACAATAATATGGTTGGCTTTAACATAGCCCCTTTCAATTCAGCTTTTATCAAACTATCCAACCCTTTATTGTGATCAATATATGGGATACCTACTACTCTGAACTTACCAAAATCATGGTATGAAAAATCTATATTATGTAAGAATGAATACCTACGACATAAATTTGCCCAATGTGAAGGAGAACGGTGTTCTATGGTATTAGCTTCTGGCATACAATGATTCCCTGATATACCATATATGTTGAATTCTTCACACCTATTTAATTCTTCGAACTGTTCAATTATAATTTCATCAAGTGAAGTACTTATAAATTCTGGACGGTGCATAAAATCCCCGCAAAAGAATGCCGGACATTTATACTTCATACATAAGTCTTTAATCAAATAGAGGACCCTTATATGATTCAGGGTCCTCTTGTTATCTTCATTGAACTTAGAATATTCTCCTAAGTGCAAGTCAGAAAATGCTATTCCTATTACCTTCTTAACTGAAGAAAC
>CALEBD010000327.1 GCA_937944945.1 uncultured Clostridium sp.
TTTGCCCCTCCTGTAACATTCCAACAGCAAACAGGTTATTTATTTTCTTACGATTAAAATCCTTTATTATCTGTAAAGAATCAGTCCTCTTGGAATGTATGGCATTTTGACCTCCTAATTGTTCAGCTTGTTCTATGCTAGTACAGAAACATATAAACCTTTTATCTCTAATCTTATGTAATAGAGTTCTTACAAGGTCTGTTTTTAGTTCTCCAAGAAATCTCTTTCTTTTTGCTCCTGTTTGAAGCCACTTGTTTTTAATGAATTCTTGTCTTCTTGCTAAAAACAGTTTCTTCCAATACTCAAATTGGCCAGACAAATAATTATACTTCTGTTGCTCAGTACAGTGTATAACTAGAGTTGCATTCGGGTACTTATACTTGTTCTTTAAATACGTCCATCTGTCTGGAAATGAACAGTTGTAAGTAACCCTATCCTCCTTTCTTCCCCACTCCTCTATTATAGTGCAAGTCTGGTGTTTATCATCTAGGGACAAGGGAACAAGATATACTCTAGGTTTGGGCAGTATCTTCCACTCAATTGCTTTTTTAAGTGGAATTTTTGAGACTATAAATTCTCCAAAAATTCTAGTTACAGCTTGTATTGTACGCTCAGGAAGGGTAGCAGATAATAAGATTACATTATCTACAGTCATGCTAGATAAAACATCTATTTTCAAATCTGTTCCTAAGTGATGTGCTTCATCAAAGATAATTAGGTCCCACCACGTATCCCTATACTTGGATAAAGAAGCATAGCACTCTATCTTAATACTGTTAGATTTAAACTTCCATTTAGATAGTTCTACCTCCCAGTTTGATTTATGGGCAGTTTCAGCTACTACTAGAAGAACTTTTATGTTTCCATCTTTTTCTTTATCCTGTAAGTAGTTGGCCATTTCTATAGCTGCTCTAGATTTCCCCAAACCAGTAGCCCATAATAGGGCTACTCTTGGGTTCTCTATAATTAATTCAACTGCACTTTGATGAAGATTTTTTCTATTCATATAAGCTCCTTATTAAGAAATTCTGATACAGACTGCATCATCTTTGTAAGTTTAGGACTATTCTCTTTAATCTCTACTACCTATATTGTACACTCATAAGGGTCATCAGGATAACTCGTTTTGACTAATATTTGTATTATTAGAACTATAAACCATGCTATATTAAACCATGGAACTAACAATAAGAGCAGCATTATTATACGCATTGGAGTAAGAGGAAGTCTTCTACCAGAAGTCATGTCTAATCCCCAATGCTGGGGATAATAACGAGGACCTGCGGATGTTTGATTATAGTCATATACGGTAATATTCTTCCATATGAAGCCTATTACCATCATAGCTATTACTACAAAAATAATCATACTATTTGCTTATTTTACTTATATCTAAAAATACTCCACTATTTCCATTAGAGGTTACTGTCGGTACAGTGCCATTCCATTTCTCAATCCACATTTGTTGTAATATTTGAGGAGTTAAAGATTTGGTTCTTAGCACATTAGCCTCATACTCAGCCTGTGCTGCTATTACCTTCTTTTGAGCCTCAGCTTTAACAATAGCTAACTCATTCTCTGCTTTTTGGCTCTTTTGTACAGCCTCATTTTTACTATTTATGGCTTCTATCAGAATTTTAGGATATTGTAACCCTGATGTAAGTTGTTCAAGTTGGAAATTCTCTTCTAATAATTCCTTAGATAGTTTATCCTCTATTGCTTTTTCAAATTCTTCTCTCTTACTAACTAATTCATCAGTAGTATAAGCATTTAATTGTATTCTAAAAGCATTTCTTACATAGTTATATAGTGTAGTATTAATAACCTCTGTAATATTTACCTTTCTGTATTTCTTAAATACTTCAGCTGATTTACCGTCGACTATCTTAAGGGAAATGGTAGGATCTACTACAAAAGAACTGCCATCTTTAGCATTAACACTAAATGGAGGGTAATCCACAGTTTGAACGAATGTAGGATACTCATAAATAGCAGTTGTTATAGGATTATACCATACCATTCCAGTTACTAATGTAACCTTATCAACCCCTTTGTCGTCTCCATAAAGATTGACTTTGATACCTTCATAACCTGCATCTACTCTCTAAGCACAACTAGATACGGAAAGTATTAGTAATGCAACTAGTAACCCAAAAATAAATTTACTTTTCATCTTTTCTACTTTTTAATTTTATTATTGTTAAACATTTGGTTTTGATTGAAATAATCAATAGGAATATGATAATAAAGAATCCAATTATATTCTCTACTGTATTAGATGTGGACATCATTACTAATCCTATATTAAGTATAGTAACAAATAGGATAAGCCACACTGCTAACTTAATTATTGTGCTTGTTCTCATTTTTGAATAGTATTATCAAGAGTAGAATTACCAAACAGTCTGTATTCTTTCTCTTAGCTGTTTATTATTACAGCATATATAGTTAAAGAGCTTACTAATGATTTTATATGTATCATAAATGTTACATAAATCCCCTCCCTTTTCATCTAGTTCGTTTGATACACACAGCATATCCAATTTGTTCTTTGGAGCTTCCATAGTATTCAACACTTGATTGGTTAATTCGATTACAGTATTTCCTGAAGATATAAAATCATCTACCATTATGACAGGAGAATTAGTCGGAATACAAAGAG
>CALEBD010000328.1 GCA_937944945.1 uncultured Clostridium sp.
AGGGGGACGGCATGACCCGTCTGGCTGCCGAAAACTGCGATTTTCTGGTGAGCATCCCCATGAAGGGTGATCTGAATTCCCTGAACGCCAGCGCCTCGGCAGCGATCCTGCTGTATGAGGCCGTGCGTCAGCGGATGAACTGAGAAGTTTGGAGAGAACACGGTGTCAAAGGATGTCGAGAAAACAGAATACGGCACAGGCACCTGGGATACGCCGCCGTCTGACGAGGATTACACCTTAGAGGAGATTCTGGCGGAGTACGGCTCCAGCCGCCAGCAGAAAATCATGGAAGAGGTGGAGCGTGTTGCTTATGAAAAATATAAAATTATTAAAAAGCATTTTAGATGAATTAAATACTTATTTTGAAACAGAGTCATGCAGCGATGGAGAGGAAGCACTTTATATGATAGAGCAAAATATATATGATTTAATTGTTTTAGATCTTATGCTTCCTAATTTATCTGGAATAGAAATACTAAAGTCTATGAGAGAAAAGTTTATAGATACACCAGTATTAATATTAACAGCTAAAGAATCGCTAAATGATAAAGTAAAGGCTTTTGAGATAGGGGCAAATGATTATCTTACAAAACCATTTTATATGGAGGAGTTAGTTGCTAGAATATATGCTATTTTGAGGACTAATGGAAAGATGCAAGATAGAAACAGCATAGACTTTAGAGATTTACATTTAGACTTAAATAAAAGAAGGGTTTTTGTAAAAGATGAAGAAATAGAGCTTCAAAATAAACAATTTAATTTGCTTGAATACCTTCTTTTAAATAAAGGTTCTATATTATTAAAGGAGCAGATTTATGATAGAGTTTGGGGTATTGACTCTGATGTTACAATAGAAATTGTCGAAGTTTATATAAGTCATTTAAGAAAAAAACTTAGTAAATATGGATATGATAAATGTATAAAAACAAAAAGAAAAGTAGGTTATATGTTTGATGATAAATAAAGAAGTCATTACAAAAACTCAAAAAAGGCTTATCAGAATAAATATGCTTGTAGTTTCAGGTTTTTTAATTTTACTTTGTATGTTTACATATGTTTATTTTGGATATACAAATAACAACAATATAAATAAGCAAATGGAAAATGAACTAAACTCTATAATAAGTCAGCTAGAGAATTTAGATTCTAGATACGGGCTTATGTTAGGTTTAAAGGCTGAAGGTATAAAATTACAAAACCCTAAAGATATGGTATATATGTACATAGACAACACCCTAATAAAAGTAAATACTAACCCGTATTTTGGAGATAATGAACCAAAGTTTAAAAATCAAGGTGATGGATTTTATACATATTCAACAAAAGAAGGATATCAACTAAGAGAGTGTAACTATACATATAAAAATTGCACAATAAGAATATTTAGAGAGATAAGCAGTGAGATAAGTTCTAGAAGACAACTATTGCTTACTATGATAAAAGTAGTAATAATATTTTGTATACTAACATACTTTATAGCTATTTATCTTACAAGAAATGCATTAAAACCAATAGAGGTAACTTGGAATAATCAAGCTAAGTTTATTCAAGATGCATCACATGAGCTTAGAACACCTATAACAATAGTATCATCTAAATTAGAGGGGCTTTTAAAGCACCCAAATAATACTATAAATGACGAGGTTGAAGGTATAGCTGATGCGATGAATGAAACTAGAAGACTTAAGAAAATGATAAATGACTTACTTACACTTACAAAAGAAGACTATGTGGATTTAGTTACAAAAGAAGAAGTCGATTTAGAAGCTTTAGTAAAAGATATATGCGATGATTTCTTTGATATAGCAATGATTCAAAATAAAACATTAAAGATTTCTTCACAATTAAAGCATAAAAATATATTAAGTGATAAAAATAAATTAAGACAGTTATTTATCATTTTTATAGACAACGCATTTAAATATACAGAAGAAGAGGACTATATAAAAATTTCTCTAAGTGAAAAAGATGAAAAAATATATATAAAAATCGAAGACAATGGACTTGGTATAAAAAAAGAAGAACTACCTCATCTCTTCGATAGATTCTTTAGAAGTGAAAATGTAAGAAATAAAGATATAGACGGCTCTGGAATAGGACTTTCAATAGCAAAAGTAATCTCAGAGAGTCTAAAATACAAATTAAAAGTAGACTCAGAATATGGTAAGTGGACAAAGTTTGAAATAATTATACCTATAGATGAAGATTAGAAAAAATTAACAGAATAAAAAAATGGTATTCTTCCAAAAACATGGGTATAATTGTTAATATAGTAGATATAATTTAGGAGGATATATAAATGGCTAAAATAATAAACTCAAATGAATTCAATAATACAGTAGAAAGTGGAGTTGTAGTAGTAGACTTTTTCGCAACTTGGTGTGGACCTTGTAAAATGCTTGCTCCAGTATTTGAAGAATTAAGTGAAGAATTAACTGATGTAAACTTTGTAAAAGTAGATATAGACCAAAGTATGGATTTAGCTCAAAAATTCAGAATAGTATCAGTTCCAACAATGAAAATATTCAAAAATGGAGAAGAAGTAGATACTTTAATGGGATTCATGCCAAAAGACGTGTTAAAATCAAAAGTTGAAGCACACTTATAAAAAGGTGATATTATGAGATATGATATAGCGATAATCGGAAGCGGACCAGCAGGTCTTAGTGCTGCAGTTAATGCAAAAATAAGAAATAAAAGTTTTATAATATTTGGAAATAAATCGCTTAGTACTAAGATTGAAAAAGCTCCATCAATAGACAACTATCTTGGTCTTTACAATATATCAGGAGCTAACCTTAAACAACATTTTATGGATCATATAGAATCTATGGATATACAAATTGACGAACATAAAATAACAAATGTATACTCTATGGGTGATTACTTTGCACTTGCAAGTGGATCTGAAATGTTTGAAGCGACTACTGTAATAATTGCAATAGGTCTAGATAGTGCTAAATCAATAGAAGGAGAAGACACTTTCCTAGGAAGAGGTGTAAGTTACTGTGCAACATGCGATGCACCGCTTTACAAAGGAAAAGATGTATGCGTACTTGGATATAACGAAGAAGCGATACATGAAGCTAACTTCTTAAACGAAATATCAAATAAAACATATTTTGTACCTATGAGAAATAACATCAAAAAAGATTTATCATTAATAGATTCAGGAGTTGAAATACTAGATAAAAAACCTACAGAAATACAAGGTGAAATGTTAGTAAATAAATTAAACTTCCAAGATGAATCACTTGATATAGATGGCGTATTCATAATAAAAGACAGTATGTCACCTAAAAATTTAGTTCCAGGATTAGAGTTAAACGGTGAACATATAAAAGTAGATGCAAATATGAAGACAAATATAGATGGATTATTTGCTTGTGGAGATTGTGTCGGAAGACCATACTCATACTTAAAATCTGCAGGTCAAGGTTTAACAGCTGCATTAAATGCAGTAGAATATATAGCAAAAAAATCTAAATAATATAAAAGATTTTGATAGATATTTAGAAAAGACGGCTTATGCCGTCTTTTTTTTAGTATTTGAGTATATTTTATATTCAATGATGATTGTTTTGAATTTATTATTATAAATATAGACAAAAATATA
>CALEBD010000329.1 GCA_937944945.1 uncultured Clostridium sp.
ATTAAATTATATTAAAGGTTATAATTCATTTATTAACTACAATGATGCATTAGATATACTTGATAATGTAACTATATCTGATACTGAAAAAGTAAGTAGAATAAGAGGATTATTCAATAAAAAGACTGATATAATAAAATTAGAAGACTTTATATCAAATAATACGGGTAAAGATAAATGGACTGTAAATAGTAGAGAACAAATAGAAAACAGATTATTAGATATATTTAATACTACTCTTACTTCTGATAACCATTTCCTTGATGCCACTACTCCTCTTGATGTTACTACTCAACCTATTAAAGACATTGTAGGTAAAGTAGATAAATATCTTGCCGACAAGAAGAATATCAGTTCTCTTGAAGCATTATTCCCTCCATATCAATTGGAAATTAAGAACAATAACACTGGTGCTGATGCAGGTATTGGTCCTATGGCGTTGATTAATACATTCAGAACATTTGCTCAAATAGCTGGTTTGAATTTAAATACTATGTCTGTTACTAATGACGGTAAACCTAATGTATGTCAATTACTTGGTATCAATACTTTAGATCTTAAGTATGATAGAAATGGTATATCTATATTGGACTGGACTTCTGCATTGATTAATGCTCACGTAGATGCTGCTAAAGACCCTTATATTACTCGTCTTAATGTTAATAAATATACATATAGTGCTACTGCATTTATGGTATCATCAGGTCTGGGTGATTCAGTATTTTACTTCTTGCCACAGCCTATACTTAGAGAGTTAGCTTCTGAAGCTATGCGTATAAAGAGTGCTAAAATAGGTTCTAATCCAATTGAAATATATCAAAAAGCTTGGCTTAAGAATACTAAGGAAAAATATGAAAAACTACTTGAAGATGCTATAAATAAACATAATAGTACAGTTACTTCAGATGAATAGGTACTAAGAGAAGACCTTCCTTTGTATGGTGATACTTTCTTTACAGATAAAATAATGAATAAAGAATGGTTAGAAAGTCAATTAGCAATACCAGAAAAACAAAGAGATTATAATTGGTATAATAATCAATTACAAATACTTGAGTATTTCAATCAAATAGATGAATATGGAAAATCTTTATCTAATTTGATTAAAGCGTCTCAAATTGATACCGCTAAGTTTGGTAACAATGCTAACGAAATGATATTACATCTACATACCATAGAACAGGCATTATCAGATACTAACTTTACTAATCCGTTTGATATTTTCAATAAAACTTTCTTAGGTAAGAAGTTAGAAAATAGTATCAACTTAATGTTCAATATGTTAAGTAATGAGATTATAGAGTTCGCTCCTAACTTTGTAAATATGATAGAATAGATACAGAGATAGACAGTTACCTACTATGCTAAGGATGAAAGAATAGTTAATGCCATATCAAGAGAATTAAAGACTAATATAGAAGCCGGCTTCTTTAATGAATATATGAAAGCTAATAACAAGACTGTTAAATCATTGTTCTATGGTAATAATTCTATAGTAGATAGAGTATCTAATCTAAGAAATGCAATATATACAAATCAAAAGTATTAGAATTTAAAAGATAATGCATTATTAAGGTTGCTTGAACCTGGTATAAATTCAGATCCAAATGCTCCTAAGATCTTTGAAGTATCTACTACAAAACAGCGTGATACTCAATCTAAGAATATGTATACATATGCTTGGAGAGACTTATTAGAACATCCTAGTAAAGAAGTAAGAGATATTGCAAAAGATTTAATTCTATATTCATTCTATAGCAGTGGTGGACATTCTAATGGTATCTACAACTTCTTTGATTTAGTACCTTATGAAGTATTAGCGAAAGGTTTTGAGTTGAATGGTCAAACATATGAAGAATATATGAAATAGACAGTAAGAAGTCTTAATGATAATGAATCTTACTTAGATTATGCTACTATCATAGATAACACATTAAGAAGTCTATGGAATAATGATAGATTAATTCCCGATGTATCAAATAACTTTATAGACGCGTCAATGTCTGATCCTAATGTTAAACACGGACCTGCAATATATCTTCGTTTACAAGAAGATAGAACTAATTTTATGTAGTCTTTAGATGAAAGCTATAAACCTTATGTCAAAATAAAGGACAGAGCAAATGTTAATGATACCTTATTGTATAAGTTCGTAGGAAAGAGTATTAACACTAACGGAGACACTCAATTGGTATATGCGTTAATACCTAAGACAGGTTATACATACAAAGGTTTTTCTATAAAAGAAGCTTCTAATACTACAGAACTCCCAACTAATCAAGTTAAAGACTATACTGACTTAAGTGTAGAGTTTAATAAGAAGTTTAGTAAGAACCAAGTTAAGTTTATACCTGCAAAAGAGATAATAGATGAAACTGGTTCTAACCGAACCTATGATGAAGATGGAGAAGCTGAAGTTAAGAATGTAGAAGTTACTGTAACTCCTTCTGAAGAGAAATAGATATCTACATTTTTTGCAGACTTATTCAATGATATGTCACAAGAACAAGCTGAAGCTATATTAAGTAAAAATGCTATTAGACAATTTACATATTAGGATATGCAATTCTCCACTGTAAATCAAGCTTATTATTATACTATAGCTAATTTGATTCCCGATCCATCCAACAAGGATGTAGGATAGAAATTATTACAGAATTTATTAGAGGTTGATAGATTAGCCAAGTGGATAAATTATGATGTTAAAGGTGAAGATGGAACTACATTAAGAGAAATGGAAGAAATACTACATGATCAATTAATGTATGACATCCAATATGCATCTATAACATCAGATCCTAATGCAATTGAAGCTTTAAAAACTATAGAAACTTCAGATGAAATACTTACAGATTTGAAGAATGATATAGCTAATGATTTCAGTGATGAAGCAATGTTAAACTGTAAAGGAAAATAATATGATATGCCCTAATTTAAACGATAAAACAGTAAAACAATAGTTCACAGAACTTGTTAATGCCGTAGGCGAAGTAGCGGCATATGATATATGGAACCAAAACAACGGTAATGCTATAGACAAGGCCCCTAATGGGGCTGAGTCTAAGCTGTTTTCAGACCTTTTAAACTATTATAATGGAGATCGTAATAGCGCTATAAAGGCTAAGGCTTAGGTATATTCTAGAAGCTTTAAAAACAAATTTGGAAACTGGCTTAACGATAGTAATGAACCTTCATCATCAACTGTAGTATAGATAGATACCAACACATCAAATATAATTACTCCTTCTGATCCAGATTTACGTGAAAGATTATTCAACGGTAAAGATGAAGCATCTATTGGAGTAATGCTCACTAGATTAGCTAAAAGTAGTCCTGCACTTGTTCCTTTTATTAATAAAGTAAAAGCTAGTATACCAGTAAATGTAAAAGCTAGGAAAATAGTACTGATACCTTATAATGAAAATAATCCATCTCATGCTTGGTATGATACTGATAATGGCATAGTTTACATATCAGAAAATGCAGCATATGAACATAATGGAAGATTATCTAAAGCTGATAACACAATATTCCATGAGATACTTCATGCAGCTACAGTAAGTGTACTCAACAATAGTCCTGAATTAAAAGGTGAACTTAAGTCTATAATGGACAATGTAAAATAGTATATTGGTTCTGACTACTATGGTATGAAAGATGAATATGAATTCTTAGCTGAATTATGGTCTAATGCAAGATTCGCTAAAGAATTAATGAACATACCTGCTTCTAAAAAACAAAGTATGTTAGATAAGATTATAGACTGGTTAATGAAAGCATTTGGCATTACTAATTCAGATAATGCTTTTGTTGAGGCTCATAATTTTATGGTAAATATGCTTACTAATTATCAAGATTTAAATTACAACTTAGAAGATATAAATAATGAACTAAGTACAGCAAATTTGCATTTAGCTAAACCTATTAAATAGACTAACAATCCTGTTACGATTAAAAATATATTTGATCAACAAAGTAAACATATCTCTTTTGATGCAGATACTCATACTTATACTAATACTGAAACTGGAGAAGTATACAAATCTGTATCTGATGTTAAGAAGTTAGCTGGTTTTGCTGAAGATATAGATACTATGACTCAACAACAACTTATATATGGTGACTTTACCGCTAGAGTAGGTACAGCTATACATGAGGTACTAAGTAAGTTGATGAAAGGTGAACCAATAGGAGATACACAATTTAGTCCTAGAGTAATAAAACAACTTACTAACATAGCTAATATAGTAAAGAGAAATGGTCAAGTAATAGCATCAGAGTAGGTAATATCAAATGATGATGCAAAAGTAGCTGGTACATTAGACTTATTAGTAAGAGATAAGAGAGGTAAAATAAAACTTCTTGATTTCAAGACCAAAATGCGCAATTATGGTGACAAGAAGAAATATGGTTTTACTTACTATAACAAAACTAAGTATTCAAATAGACCAGATAGGGACAGACATATGTTCTAGTTAGCTATGTATCAGTACATGCAAGAACAATTAGGAATACATATAGATGAAAGAGGTGTAATTCCTATCGAAGTAGATGTAGATAAGGAAGGTAATGTTACTAATGTATATTTCTCTAATGTATTAGTAAATGAAGAAAATCAAAACGAATTAACTGGTGTATATAAAATGCCAGTGCGTAGCGATGTAGATTTAGCAGCTAAGAAATCATTAGGTTTACTTGGAGAAAATAATCAATTAAGTAAATTAAATGAACAACGGTTAAAATAGACATCAGAGATAGTAAACAAGATATTAAAAACACTATCTAATAAGACTATATTGTTATCTTCTAAAGGTAGAGATATTGAATCTAGAATACTTAAGAATAAAGTAAAAGAGTTTCAAGATGCTACGGAACAAGAGATAATGGTTGGTTATATTAATACCGCTCTAAGTAGCTTAGAAAAGGAAATATAGCGTTATAATACTTTGTTAGACAGAGAAAAGGAAGAGGGTCAAGCTGTATGGAATCTAACTACATTAGAAATATGGAAAGATTTAGCAGAATCATTTGAACCTCTTAGAGATCTTAG
>CALEBD010000330.1 GCA_937944945.1 uncultured Clostridium sp.
TAATTATATCTCTGAAATCAATCAAGCTATATTCAAAGAGAAATTAAAGGAAATGTTTAAAACTCTTAATGAAAAGTATGGGAAAAACCCTATTGGTGAAGATGCTGAGAAGTACAAAAGAGAAAGACAGGCTTGGTTTGATGCTAATATGGAAATAGTCAATGGTAAGAAAGTACCTAGAATGTCTATCTATGGTAATAAACAATATCAAAGATTGAATAAAGCTCAGAAAGAATATTATGATACTGTAATGAACATTAAGTCTCAGTTAGATTCGTACTTACCAGAGAAATATACTACACTTACTAATGCTGTTAAAATAAGAAAAGACTTACTTGAAAGAGTGAAAGCATCTAATAATGTAAGGTCTGGAGTAAAACAGATATGGGAAAGTATTAAAGATGAGTTTGTTAGAAGAACTGATGATGTTGATTTTGGGGATAGAGCCACTATAAAAGACTTTGAGGGAAATGAGGTACAAGTACTTCCTATTTACTTTACTAAATTGAAGGAAGGAGAAGATGCAAATGATTTATCTACTGATATCGTAAGTACTCTTACAGCTTATGCTGCAATGGTTAATGACTTTGATGAAATGAATAAAGTTATTGATGTACTTGAATTAGGGAGGGATCTATTAAAGGAAAGACAGGTAGTTCAGACTCAAGGTGGTAAACCACTCATAGAGAAATTTAAAATAATAGGTAGGAAAGTCGAAAGTAAATTGACAAAAGAAGGAGAAGGAACTAGATTTGTAGAGAGACTAAATGATTTCTTTAATATGCAAGTGTATGGAAAATATATGGCAGATGAAGGAACATTTGGTAAAACAAATATTGACAAAGGCAAAGTAGCTAACTTCATAAATAAGGTTACTTCTATGAATAATCTAGCACTTAATGTTCTTTCTGGTATATCTAATTTAGCTACTGGCAGAATAATGATGAGAATAGAATCTCTTGCTGGAGAGTTTTTTAATGAGAAGAATACGATTACAGCTGATAGAATATATGGCAAGGCTCTTCCTGCATATCTAGCTGAGATTGGAAGTAGAGTGAAAACAAGTAAGTTAGCCTTATGGGATGAATTATTCAATGTAATGCAAGAGTATGAACAAGATGTTAGAGAAGTGAACTTCGATAGAAAAACTTGGTTTAGTAAAATGTTTGGCACATCTACTTTGTTCTTCATGAATAATGCAGGAGAACACTGGATGCAGAATAGAACTTCTTTAGCATTAGCAGATGCTTATAAGATGAAAGCTCCTAATGGTAAGATTGTTAGTCTATGGGATGCCATGGAGGTAGTACCTATTGATAAAAATAATAAGAAACTAGGGGCTAAACTTCAATTAAAGCAGGGTTATAAAAAAGCTGATGGTTCTGATTTCACACAAGATGATATTATTAAATTTAGTCGAAGAAGTGCTGCGATTAATCAGAGAATGCACGGTATTTATAATAAAGCTGATAGATCTGCAGTACAGAGATTGGCTATTGGTAGAATGGGTATGATGTTCAGGAAGTGGATAAAACCATCTTTGAATAGAAGATTCAAATCAGCTTCATATAACTATGACTTAGATGCTTGGACTGAAGGTTATTATAGAACGAGTGGTAGATTTCTATTGCAGCTTGCAAGAGATTTAAGAGAGACTCAATTTAATATTGCCGCTAGGTGGAATGAACTTACTTCTACTGAAAAAGCTAATATAAAAAGAGCCTTAACTGAAACAGGGCATTTCTTAGCAGTAATGGCTATTATAGGTCTCATTGAGTGGTCTGATGATAAGGATAGGCCATGGCTAGTCAGAATGACTGAATACCAAATGAGAAGATTATATACTGAATTAGGTGCTATGATACCTGGAAAATCTATGATTTCAGAAGGCTTAAAGATCATTAAATCTCCTGCTGCTGGTGTAAATACAATAGAAAATATACTGGATTTAACTAAATTACTCAATCCTTGGAACTATACAGATGAGATACAATCAGGCAGATATGAAGGACATAGCACAGCATATAAGTCATTCTTTGAATCTCCTGTAATTCCAATGAATAGAACTATATACAGGGGATTACATCCGGAGACTGGAATACCATTCTTTAAACAATAAAAAATATGATAATTATTCTAATACTTACTGCTGCTTTAGTCATTGGCTTAGCTATGACTATTGGACTAATTACAATAGAAGTAACTACTAATGAAGCCTATTGTAAATAAAAAAAAAAGGAGGAACTATATTCCTCCTTTTTTTTTATTTTCTCCTCAATAAAAAATTTCACCATAATGTTCAGATAGTTAAACATGCAATAGCTTGATCCCTTTCAGCTATAGAGATAGAATCAAATTGCTCTTTAGTCCACCCTTTATTAAGTAGCTGCATTTGAATATCTGAATCCAAAGAATCAAATAATAATTCAATTCCTGTAGATTTTCTAAGTCTGTTCAATTCTCTTTCCTTATATCTATTAAACATTGGGACAGTTAATAGTTGAATCTTATGACCTACAGCATTATTGGCTCCTTCTCTAGTAATTCTATATAAAAATGCTTCTCTTATATTACTATTACGAAAGGCTCTCATTGCTGCATCTACGGTATAATAAGTTTTATAATTGAGTTTTCTTAATTCTTCATTAGCCTTCTTGAATTCATCATTCAATGCTTTTTCTAGCTCTTCTGGAGACACTATTCTATTCCTAGATTGATTAATTAGGGAAATATTAAGCTCTTCTCCAGCATATTTGCCCTCATTTATCATCTGATAATAAGCAATAAGATGGGGCTGTACCCTATTCCAATTTGTTACTTTTACATATAGGTCTCTGAAGAAATTTTTTATCCTATCAAAAAGCCCTTTAGCTTGTCTAGTTTGCATGTATTCTCTGAAGCCTTCTGCCATATCTTCTTCAAGATCTAACTCAGATTTATCTCCATACATTTCTCTAGCCTCAGCTAATAATCCTTGCCTTTCTGTTTGGTCCAGAAGGAGGTTGAAAACAACATGGAATGCTTCATGATAGACAGTTCCTTCTGCAGCTATATCAGATAGAGTAACTATACCATTGTTAAATTGCCCCCAAGCTAAAGTTCCTTGGCTACCAACTCTAATGAGACCTTTTACCACTCTTATTCTATTATCTTCTGATAATTGAGGAAGTATCTTTCTTACCCATGCAAGTTCCTTTTCTTGATTCCAAACATCTCTTGTTCTATTATCTACTTCTCTTAACTTATGTCTAGTTCTAGAAGCCTTTCTATTGTTTACTGTTTGTTCAGCTTGTGCTGTTTTAGCTGCTCCAGATTCAGTAGAGGTGGATAATATATTAGCAGGAGTCTCAGGTTTAGGTACTTCAACTGCAGGAGCAGATGAAGGATCGAATATAAGAGTTTTCTCATTTGATATATCTAGCACTCTCTGAGGATTACCATTAAGTATCTTCCTGATAGTATCCTTAGCTTGCTGTTCAGTAAGAGTCATTGGGTCATTCTTAATAAGAGTAATTGAATTACCATTAGGAAATATCGCCATATATGAATTACTTGCAACATGAGCTTCTTCACCCTGTCTACCAAATCCCTTAGTTATATTAGGTATCTTAGACATATACACATCAACACCATTCACTTTACCAATAGGAGTTAAGTAGCTCTTATGCAACTTACTATCTCTTACGAAATAGCCTACTTTGCTATCCTCAAGACTATATTCAGGAAGTACATTATTAATAGGATCTTGTGTTTCAAGAGCACTATTAAAGACTGGTACTGTTGAATTAGTAGAAGTAGACTCACTTGCTTTTACAGCACCTACTAATGGCACATTAACACTAGGATTATAAGTAATTATTATACCCTTCTCCTTTGTTACTCCCTCAACAATATCCTTATTATAGCTAGTAACAAATGGTAAAATAGCAAGTGTTGTAACAGGAGCATGATACTGAGACTCAAATAGATTTTTGTATGCAGATAATTGTAGAGTATAATAGTCTCTAGTACTTATTCTTTGAGTGGCTGATGGATTAGTAAAGTAATTTACTTTGTTACCATATCTATCTATAAAGTCATAAAAACTATACCTACTTGTTTTTACATCATATATTCTAAAATTTCCATCTGCATCAACTGAAAGAATATCAACTTCTCCTGCAACTCTTGTTCCATCAGCATACTTTTGAAATAGTACAATATTATTAGTTAAAAATCTCTCACCTCTTGATTCAATATTAGATCTAATTTCTGTAAGTGAAGAAATTAAGTCTGCAAAGGCTTTCTCATTCATATTATCAGGTCTTATAGGGGTATCATTCGATGTAAAGAAGTTCCTGATTACACTATCTACGGCAGTGCCAGCATTTAGAGCTCTCTGTGACTTAGTTTCAGACATACTATCCCTTATAATGTTTACAATAGTATCTCTATTTCTTACATCAATCTTCCCACTAAAAGCACTTAAATCAACTTTCCAGTGATTACCTAAATACTTCAAATAGTTATTATACTGAGTAACATTATCTGATAATTGAGATAATTTTACTCTTATATCTTTGAGAGAATCAGACTGTTTCTTTGACTCAACCCAATTACTTCCTAATCTATTATGTACTCTTTCATATGCATGATACTGGCCATCTTCCTCAAGTATATAGTAAAATTCACTATCAGTTCTTGCCTTATCTACTTTCTTTTGGTTCTCAGCTATTTGTGCTATGACTTTCTTACTATCTCCTACAGTTCTTTCTCTTCCAGCAATCTTATCTTTAACCTTCTGAGCATTTTCACCTGTTAAATATTTTTGAGTTCCTCTATCTAATACCTGACCACTTGGTAATAGAATTCTGTTATTCCATATCAAAGAGCCATTGGTAGCATCACCAAAGTTAGCATTTGCCCAAGCTAAGTCACTGATTAATTGAGCATTTTCAGGATATATTCTCTGATTATTACTATCGTATATAATACCAGTAGTTAAGTCTACTCCATAAGTAACACCATCAATAACCACCTTAGTACCTGTGATAACACCTTCAGTTCCACCTACAGGGGTTTCTATCTTCCTTGTAGTATCTGGAGATATGGATGCAAGACTTATAGCTTGATGTAGGTTACCCTCTATATCAAAGTAATCAGTAGTAAACCAACTACTTATTACCCTTGCATCTGAGATATTTGATGTAAGTACATTAGAATTGATAAGCATATTATTGTACCCACCTTTATTCAACATACCTAGATTCACTTGAAGGAGTAAATTGAAGTCAAGAAGAATTTCCCTTATTTCCTTCGAGATATCATCAATATTTTTTAAAGCAGGTCCTGTCTGTATCTCCTTATCTCCTATAATAGAATATAGAGTATTTTGGTCCCATTTTTCAGTCAAGAATACTGTTTTTACAGTCTCCTTCCTTATCCTTTTACCATCTTTCTCTTCATATATCTCATTACCTTGAGCATCTCTTTGTACTTTAGTAAATCTAATACCATTACCTGCATCTGATGTAAACCAATCAATATGCAAATCTCCAGTGTAAAGGTTAGTTGAAAGAGACTTTACTGCATTATTTAAGTCATCTTCACTCAATGAATTAGCAAGTGCTTCAATAGACTCCTGTATATTTTTATACATCTGTGCGCTTTGTATTTCAATATCATCAGGATTGAATTCAGTTTTATTGAAGTGCTTCACTCTTAAAGCAGCAGGTGAATATTTACCAGCAGCATTAGGAATAAGTAGATACATTCTACCCTCTTTTTGAGCCATATCTACTGGTTTGATAATAAGACTATCATCTATTTTACCATTAGTAGAAAGAGTACCATTCTTGATTATACCAAAGATAGGTTCTCTACCTTCCCCTAATACATTAGGTATATTAGCCAAGCTTCTTTCCTCAGTACTATAAGGTATTCTACCTACCATTATTTGTGATACTCTTGTGGTAGGAGTAGCAATGAATTTCTTAGTTTTATCACCTCTTTGTGCAAATTCAGCTTTTATCTTCTCTTCAAGACCAGCAAGACCTTCATATCTACTTACTGAATAGTCAGATTCGTCAAGACTACCTACAATCTGATTGTTTCTTCTATCTACAATGAAAATTGTATGGTCATTGAATTCAGGGTCAATCATAAATCCAAGCTCATCACCTACCTTTAGATTACTCTCATTCACATAAGTAAATGCACCATTATCTTTTAGATAGTTATATAACTCATCAAAATTTACCCCATGCTCCCTTTCAGCAGCTACTATATTGAATGGTCTAAAATCTCCCTCCTTGCTTGCTTGAATATGCAGTTCAGGTATTGAAGGTCTATAATAAGGCCTTTTACCCTTTTGTTTACTATCAAGTGATTGTGGAGTCTCTATTCTGTCATTAGTTTCCTTATTCTCATCTCTTACTTGAGTTGAAGTTATATTACCTGCAGGAGGCTCATAAGTAGTAACAGGAAACCCTCCAGTATCAACTGAAGGAATAGTAGAGGTTTCACTATCTCCTGTAGTGTCTTTTGTAGGAGCTGAAGGATTTGGTTTACCTTTTTCCCTTAATGTTCTATAATCTTGTGAGAATCTATTTTTAAATCTATTTTCATTATTGACTTGATTCATTGCTCTGAGAAGAGCATATTGAGCCTCTTGAAATTTAATAGTATTCTCCTCAGGAGTTAAATTGTCATCATATAAAGCATACGAGTTATCAATATATATAGAGTTAGGATTTGCTATCTCTTCTAAATTAGAAGAGTTCTCAAATTGGTCTTGAAGAAGTTTAAGAGCATCCATTTTAACATCTGGACTTTCATTGAGAGAATTAATTACTCTTTGTACTTCTGTATTATATGAGTTTGTTTCTTCATAATTCTTAGATATCTCATTACCTTCATCCTCAAGAGATTTAAGTGTTTCTTCTTTTATAGCAATATCTTCTTCCTCATTAAGAGCCTGCCTAAACTCAGATAAATTAGTAGCTGAAAGTAACTTACTCTTTAGATTATCAGATTCCTTCTTAGCAACCTCCTCAGTAGAGGATACTATGTCTTCTTGAAGTTTAGTAGGATTCTCAAGATACTCCTTTAGTTTAGTATTATAATTAGCAGTTGCATTTACTAACTTCACAATATCATCAATCTTTTCATTGAATACTTGTGCATCATCAGCAGCTACACCACTAAGAGGACTTTCTACTACTGACTTGATTCCCTCTACTAACTTAGGATCTTTTGATAAAAGATAAGTAAAGGTTTTATCATCAAGATTTCTTACAGTCTCAAGGATAGACATGTTCTTTCTTATCTGCCTTTCATTCTTATCAGCAGAATTATACAAATCAGTTAATCCTGCATGAGCTCTACCTTCCTCAGTCTTAACTGAATTATACATATTAGCAAGCTGAGACATACTTCCTAATATAGTACCTATAGTAGGTTTAATCTCACTTGAAAGTTGATTAGCCCTATCCTGCCAATTACCAATTTGAGCTTTTAGCCATGTTAATTCTTCAAGCTGTTCATCATTTAACTGTTGTCCTGTTCTTACATCAATATCATCTTTAATCTTAGTATAGCTTGTGATAGTATTAAGCATCTCATCTTTTGTTTGAGTCAGCTTATCTATCATTTCCTGCTTTCCTTCTGGAGTACTATACATGGGATTACCATTTCTGTCAATAAATGGACCAACTTTAACTTCTTTACCACTTTCATCAGTTATAGTGGAAGTAGTATTTTCAACTATAGATGCAAGGTTTTCATCAGAGGTATCATAGGCAGCATTAACTAGAGTAGTTAAATCCTCAAGTTTTCCCGCATTATCAAACATCGCAATATCAGAAACTAACTGAGCATATTCAGCATTTTTGAACTCAAACTCATTATTCTCTTCTACAGCCTGGTTCATATCAGTTTGATATTTATTATGTCTAATGAGCCCTTGGTAATAATTCTTGAATTCAGGAGACTGAACTCTATTGTTCATATAATTAGCTATTTCAGTCTCTCTGTTTATCTTATCCATATACTCCCTAAATCCACCATAGATTCCTCCCTCAAGAGTAATAGGAGACTGTAATCTACCATCACTACTTCTTACTCCTCTGAATCTAGGCATGCCAAGAGCTCCAGTAAGAGTACCTATAAAAAATTCTTCCCAAGATGATCCATCATTCACTGTTTCATTAATTCCTTGAGCAAAGGATTTTATCCAACTTAATGTCTCTTGTTCAGCTTGCGGATCTATTTTAGCTTTATAGAAATTGTTTACATCATCTTCATAATAATTACCAGATATTCTACTTGCTGCTCCTTGTGAAATCTCTTCAAGACCTTCAGAGAGGGCACTTACAGTAGATTTGGCTACTCCCTTACCTATAGTTCTTCCTGTAGCATATTCTCCTGCTTCTCCAACTATATTAGTTGCCTTTCTTGCTGTCTTAAATCCATTAGCATACATCTTACCGAACTGGATAATATTAGAAGCTGTAAGTACTGGTAGGTTCATCAATAGATCCATATTACCCATCTTCAATCTATCTTCAGTTAATCTACTGATAGACGATGAATGAGCCTCTTGTAGAGCTAGACCTAATTCACTTATATTCCCAGTTAAAGTAATAGTACCATCTTCTCCTCTCACATAAGATTGACCTATAGCATCTAATCTACTAGTATAATCATCATCAATCTGTGCTTTCTGTAAATTAAACCAATCAGTTGAATTATTTAATGCTTCTATTCTACCTTCATTAACAGCAGATGCTACAGCTCCTACTCCAGATGTTACAAGCTTTGGAGCTTTTGAACTCTTTGTTATAGCACCTATTATTTGAGGTAGCCCAGTTGATTTCAAGGTCTTAGAGATGAGATTACCTCCATAAAAAGCTCCTACTGTAAATCCTAGGTTTTTTATAAACTTGTCCCCTATAAAGTTGGCAGTAAATATATTATCATACCAAGGGCCTTCTTGCTCTTCTCTGGTGTAGTAATTGGGAAGGGCTTCTTCAGCCCACTCATTAACTGACTGTAATGCTTTATCAAAGGGATTATCCCATAGTCCTGACCATCTTCCTTCCTCTATAGCTGTTTTAGCACCAAACAATAATCCAAGAGTACCACTTAAGAATGTAGTACCTGCTAGAACTGCACCTTTAGCTAAACCATTTGATATTTGAGAATACCAGGGTTGTAACTCTCCCCTGGTATTTTCTAAATCTTGTAATTGAGTAAGAGAAGTTATACCTCTATCGAAATAAGAATCTCCTACTCCTACCTCTCCAACCTCTTGAATTATAGGTTCTGGAGATGCAGCCTTTCTCATTTTATATTCTGGTATACTCCTACTATATCCAAGTTCATCTAGATATCTATTTATCCCTTCAGTGGTATTTAAACCTTTTAATCCAGAAATTCCCCTTTTAGAAGGATCATTTATTCCATTTGCCATTATGATTAATTTTAATTTCTATAATAAGAAGCTGCTTCCTCTTCTTTTGCTGACATAATATTTCCTTGTGTCTTTGCTATAGAATTAAAGTAACTATCCAAATCTTCCATTAATCTAGTAGATATAGCAGTAGCAGCTTCTACATCATTATTCTCTATACTCTCATTAATTAAATCTATAAGGTATTGATATCTATTATAGATTCTCCCTCCAACATTTATAGATTCTCCAGCTATTACTTCTGGGTCAAGAAGGAATGATTTAGTCTTATATGCTTTACCATCTTGAATGCTTCCTCTAAGCACCACGCCCAATGAAGGATCAAACTCAATCTGTGCATCTTTATTAATATAACCAATTACGTCTTCTAACTTAGAAGGTTTACTTTTTACTTTTCCATCCTCTATTTCAAATGCTCCAGTGTCATCATTTGCTCTTTGACTTCTGGATCTAATATTCTCTGCTAGTATTCTAGACCCTAAATCAAAGTTCGTGTTTGTAAGAGCATAGCCTGTACTTCTTATAGCACTCTTTCTTATTCTAGATTCTAATTCTTCTGCTGCTTTAATTAACCCTTCTGTAGAATTATTTCCGTTATCTCCTATATTAAAGTTGACGTTTATACCATATTTTTTACTTATATCGGAAAGTCTCTTCATATAAGGTTGTGTTACAACATCTCCTGGAGCAATATTAATATCAGCACTACCTGGCTCTCCTCTACCTTTTACACCAGGGTAATAGGTCT
Source organism: uncultured Clostridium sp. (assembly GCA_937944945.1). GTDB lineage: Bacteria > Bacillota > Clostridia > Peptostreptococcales > Peptostreptococcaceae > Intestinibacter. Next base: position 10,200 of record CALEBD010000330.1, read on the forward strand.
TTTGAACATCAAGAGCTTTTGATGGATTACTTGCTAACTCTCTTAGAAATTCAGCATCACTCTTCATTTGAGTAGTATTCCTTATTTGTTCATTAGTTCTAGTTATAGGTATGGCTCTCCATGGTACTCTAGGAACTGTTGCTGAAGAAGAGCTTCCAGCAGCTTGTCTAGCAGCTAGTCTTGCTCCATAATTCTCTATAGGTGTTACTCTTTCCTCTCCAATAGCATCCCATAATCCCATTCCTGCATACTGGTAAGCTCTATCTAATGTATCCATATCTCCCCAAGAAGGAATAGGAGAAGCATTTACAGCTGCATCCATTATAGCTCTTAATGCTTTATTACTTCTTTTGTCATTAGGATGTTCTATTGCATATAGAACATCATCAGAAGATACATTATATTTAGTCAGGAAGGTGTTAGTATAAGCATCGATAGGTTTACCTTTCTTATATTCTTTTAACTCCTTAGCTAAATTTCTGGCCATTTGAGAAGTTTGAGATGCTAGAGTCTGTCCTGAATAAGCAGTGTAACTTAAGTTAGGATTTCTTACGTAATCATCTAGATTAGTAAAGGCTGCTTCTCTATCAAACATCAAAGTGTTATCCTTTAACTTAGCTTGTTTCTGAGCTTCTATATCTCTTACTTTAGCTGCATATCCTTGTTCTATAGGTACTATCTGCTGACTATATCTAGTTCTCATATTATTCAAACCTTGTCTGGAAGCAGGAGTAAGACCAGAAGTAGCTAATTGATCAGCCTGGTATTTTAAGTCATCTGCATAGGTCTTATACATATTGTATGTGTATGGAGAATCCTGTTCACTAGCTATATTTTCCCATACATTAGCCTTAGTAGACAATTCATTATACTGATCTTCTACAGCTTGGTGAGCAGCTTCAGCAAGCTGTATAGGTTGTATTAATTCAGCATAAGAAAAGGGTTTGAATTTACTACCGGTTATTACATATCTTGCCATATTACTTCTTCCTTTTAATAGTTAAATAACCACCTTTAGATCTAGTCTTATATCCTATATTTCCAGTTCTACCAGTATATCCATATCTGAGTCCTGGATTACTATTTATTAAATTGAATATAGTCTCTTCTCTTCCAATATCCCCTAAAGAGTCCAGGAAGTTATTTAAGTTAGCAGATCTAGCAGCAGATACAGCAGAATCAATCTGATCTCTAAGTTGAGCTTGAGTAATAGCTGATTTAAGTCTTAGTTCATCATTCTGTTTATTTATTTGACCTGCTCTCAGACCCATTTCAGAATTAAATTGATTAGTTCCTCTATTAAAGGCTTCAACTCTTTCTCTTTGAGCTAAGTTATATTCCTCAGCCTGTCTAGCTAAATCACCTAGTCTCCCTTGTGTATTATAATCGGAGGCTACTATCCCTGCTATTTTAGTTGCTCTATTTCCACCAGATAATCCCTCTATTGCTCTTCTTGTAGCAGAAGCTTGAGAATTAAGTTTATTTATATAGAAATTTCTATCAAAAGGTCTATATGTAAGATAATTTCCTACAGGCTTATAACTCACAGTCTGTAGATTATCTATTACATCTTGAATTAAATCTACATTAGAATAGTCATATTTATTTGTTGAGCCAATAAGGTCTGTCAAAGCATTTATTCCAGCCCCTACAGCTGGAGCATATCTCATATATGGCAATACTCCTCCTCCAGCATATTTATTTGAAGTTCTCTTTTTCATCTTACTATTTCTTACCTCTTCCTGAGACATTGCTAATCTAGCCATATTAACATCTAGTCCAGCTTTGCTAATAGGGTCATTAGGTCTTTCTTCACTTTCCTTTTGAATAGATTTAGCTACGTCAGCAAAGGTTTTTCCTTTAAATTTATATCTTTTTTTGAGATTCTTAGGAGCTTCTATTCTATTACTAAATACATAGTCGTTAAATATTACTTCTCCTTCTTCAACTAGGTTAGGTATTCCCTGTTCATCTACACCCATCTGTACACCTTCTAATGGGTTCTCCTCATGAGTTCCACCATTACCTACAATGGTGACACCATTATCAAATACTCCTCCATGAGTGTTTATAGGACCACCATAAGCTCTATTAATTACCATACTATCAGGACTCCATTTATAATTCAGCATTTGGTTTCTCATCTGCATTCTTCTAGTACTACCTGATTCAGTTTCATGCCTAGCTCTTTCCAAATCTCCTTCACTTAGAGCGTCTATTAGTAGTGGCCAGTTTTCTGGCATATTCCCAGATTTAGGTTTTAAATTATATGCTATATCTTGAATGACTAATCTAGGACCAAGACTTAAAGTATCTATAACTCCTTTATATTTGCCATCTTGCATAGATTCTAAAGACTTTCTTATATTTTTAGCATCTCTACTAACCCTCTTCTCTAAAAGAGTATTTAAATAGTCTCTAGTATATCTTTTCTTTTTGTCTAATTTGTTAGCAGTAACTTCTAACCCAGGACCAAAGTTATAGTATGTATTGCCATCTTTATCTCTATCTGTATAAACCCCCCAGGTATTAGTATTTGGGTCATATCCTTTATTATTGGGGTTTTCCATAGTCCATACTACATTATTAATAAAACTATTAATAACCTCTTGGTCAGAAACTCCATTATTAGAGGTACTGTCAGGAATGTTATAAGTAGGGGTATAAATCCATTCAGGAGCAGGATAAATTAAAGGTGCTACGGTATTAAGATTACCTCCATCAGCATGTTTCCATTTAGCTGCATTTCTAGCAAAGTTAGCTTTCTTAACCATAGCTGGAGAGTAGTTTTCCTTATTTGCTAATACTTGAGAAGCAAAAGCCTGCACTGATTTACCATGTTTCTTCGCAGCAGCTGTAAAAGTTCCTCTCTTACTAGGTTTAATTCTTATAGCTCCTCCTTTACTATATCTATTTCCAAAAGGAGACATAGGTGAGAATGATCTCATATTTATAGGACCTCCGTAAGCTGAATAATTAGATAATATGTTCATATCATTGATTTCATCTATAGATCTAGCCGAGTTAACAAATGAACTCTGTACATGTCTATTTGCCGCATCTATTTTATTATTTAACTCTTTAACTTTTCTTCTGGCCTTAGCATTTCCAGTCAGCCAACCTGCTATAGAACTTCCAAGGCCTGCAACTCCTCCTATAATAGCTCCTATAGGACCTCCAATAGAGGCCCCACCCATTGCTCCAGAACCTATCGAGGATAAAGTATTTAATCCTCTTTGA
>CALEBD010000331.1 GCA_937944945.1 uncultured Clostridium sp.
GTGTATAACCTTAGTCGGATGTCAAACAACTACCAACCAAAATAGTGGCGAGAACACAAATATTTCACAAAACAGCAATATAGACGACAATAGAGATAAGGGAATAACATTAGATAATTTGCCAGAGTATCCTGGGGAACCTTTTGTTGCATTATATAATAATGTACCTGATTTTGACAACGAAATAGACAAGGCTAAAAAGTCTTTTGAAACATATAGCGATTTGGACAGTTTGGGAAGATGCGGTGTTGCATATGCGAATATAGGAAAAGACTTGATGCCTACAGACAAAAGAGGCGATATAAGCAGTGTAAAGCCAACTGGATGGATAAATAAAAAATACGATACTAGCTTAGTTGATGGCGGATATATCTACAACAGATGCCATCTTATAGGACACCAGCTTGCTGGTGAAGATGCCAACGAAAAGAACTTAATTACAGGAACTAGATACTTTAACGTTGATGGAATGTTGCCGTTTGAAAATATGATTGCCGACTATGTAAAAGAAACAAACAACCACGTATTATACAGGGTTACTCCAATTTATGATGGAGATAATTTAGTCGCAAAAGGTGTTCAAATGGAGGCTCAGTCTGTAGAAGATGACGGCGAAGGGATAATGTTTAATGTCTTTGTTTATAATGTTCAACCTGGAATCGAAATTGACTATGCTACAGGTGAGAGCTGGTTAAGTGGAGAGGAAAGACCTGCACAAACTACAAATAATAAAAATAATTCAAATAGCAATAAATCTAATAATGTAGATAATAAACAATCAACTAATAGTAGTCAAAATAATAGTGTTAATAACAGTAATAATAGCACTAGCAACAATAAAAACACTAATACTAGCACTAATAGTAATGCTAATGCTAGCACTAGCAATAAAAACAATAACATTAGCAACAATTCTAATTCAAACCAACAAGCATCAGGCGTGATAAGAGGAAACTCAAAATCAAAAATATATCACTGCCCAGGTCAAGCAAATTATGACGATATGAAAGATTCTGCTAATCTTGTTGTATTCAATAGTGAGCAAGATGCGATAAACGCTGGATATAGAAAAGCTAAGAGATAGATTATTAAAATACCCTATACGCAAAGCACATGGGATGCTTTTGTATAGGGCTTTTTAATTTCAAACTTATTATCTAAACAACGCACTAAGTCATTGGCGTTATGAATGTAGTAAATAACTTATATTACAATTCACTTTTAAAATCTTCTACAAAATCTATAAATTTCTTTATTGAAAAATTATACTTAGTACTTTTGTGTTTTGCTAAGACAACAGACAATTTTATACTTGGATCTAGTGAAATTGTGTTTATATTTTTCCTATGAAACCCCCTAATTTAAATATATTTAAAGTTGATAAATTCATAATTATCATCTTTTATTTGAATGTTTCATTTTCTGAATGAATTATAACATAAGTCGAATTGATTTTCTATATTGCAGATTTTAAACTGATAATTAAGGTAGAAAATTAAATTAATTAAATGTAGAGAACTGAAAAATTAATATAGAAAATTGCAAAGAGAAGGAAATTTATAAGTATAAAAGTATATTTAATATAGAAGGAAAGATGAATAAAGTAAGGGATTTGAGAAGTGCATTAGAATTATTGCAAAAGGAAGAAAATCAATTAATAGAGACGGATGTAGAAGTTGATCCAATGGCAGAACTTTCTGGAGTATATCGCCACGTTGGGGCGGGTGGAACAGTACAAAGACCGACAAAAGAAGGACCAGCTATGATATTTAACAACGTAAAAAGTCATAAAGATGCGAGAGTTTTGATAGGGCTTTTGGCAAGTAGAAAAAGAGTGGCAATGCTTTTGGGCGAAAAACCTGAGAATTTGGGAAAACTTCTTTATAAAAGTGTCGATAATCCAATACCACCAGTGCTTACAGATAAGAAACCACTTTGCCAAGAAGTCGTTCATAAGTCAACTGATGAGGATTTTGATTTATATAAATTAGTTCCAGCACCGACAAACACGCCAGATGATGCCGGACCATACATAACACTTGGGATGTGTTATGCAACACATCCTGAAACAGGATGCAGTGATGTAACAATCCACCGTCTATGTATACAAAGTAAAGATGAATTATCAATATTCTTTACACCAGGGGCTAGACATATAGGTGCAATGGCGGAAAGAGCAGAGCAATTAGGACAAAGGCTACCTATTTCGATAAGCATAGGCGTTGACCCTGCAATCGAAATCGGCTCATGCTTTGAACCACCGACAACGCCAATGGGTTATGATGAGCTTGCAGTTGCAGGTGCACTTAGGGGAGAGGCTGTTGAGCTTTGCAAGTGCTTAACTGTCAACGAAAGAGCTATTGCAAATGCTGAGTATGTTATAGAAGGTGAAGTAATTCCAAATGTAAGAGTAAAAGAAGATCAAAACAGTAACACAGGGTATGCAATGCCAGAGTTTCCGGGGTATACAGGGCCGGCAAGCGACCAATGCTGGATGATTAAAGTAAGTGCAGTAACTCACAGAAAAAATCCAATTATGCAAACTTGCATAGGTCCTAGCGAAGAACACGTATCTATGGCGGGAATTCCAACAGAGGCGAGCATATATGGAATGGTCGAAAAAGCAATGCCGGGCAGACTACAAAATGTGTATTGTTCATCAGCAGGCGGAGGAAAATACATGGCAGTACTTCAATTTAAAAAATCTGTTGCAAGTGATGAAGGACGACAAAGACAAGCAGCATTGTTGGCGTTTTCAGCATTTAGCGAGTTGAAAAACATATTTATAGTTGATGAAGATGTCGACTGTTTTGATATGAATGATGTTTTGTGGGCGATGAACACTAGATTCCAGGGAGATGTCGATATTATCACAATTCCAGGAGTGAGATGCCATCCACTAGACCCGTCAAACGACCCTAGTTTTTCACCAAGCATAAGGGACCACGGAATAGCTTGCAAAACTATTTTCGATTGTACTGTTCCATTTGACCAAAAAGATAGATTTAAAAGGGCTAGATTTATGGAAGTCTACTCTAATCGTTGGTTATAGGATAAGGATTTAGGTTATATGAAAAGTTTAAATCACGAAATAGATAACTTGAAATAGATAACTTAAAATATATAAAATGAGAAAAAATATAACACTTGA
>CALEBD010000332.1 GCA_937944945.1 uncultured Clostridium sp.
CACATGCAATGTTTAGTACACTAAACACCTAACTCCTTTCACTGTAATATTTCTCCACCATATTGCTCAAGTATACGCTTTCAATAATTAATGATTAAACATCGCCAAGTAATCTACTATTGAATCTCATAACTTTTCACCCCCCCTTTATTACATAAATAATACACTTATCATAATTGGGATCATTTTTTATCTCGACTTCTTCATAATAAATTAACTTAATGCTTCTAGTCTCTATATTTGAGAGTAGCCTTTCACTAATATACTCGTTACTAAATCCCATTTTTTTTTGGTATATTTTACTAAATATCCAATTTACCCCTATATATACACCGTTTCTTTTTAAAGCATTCATTATATCCCTAGTTTTTTTAATAAATTCGTCTTCATCTCTTAGCAATCCCAGCAATCCAAATTGAGTAATATTATCAAATTTGCAATCAAAAACAATGTCTTCTGATAATAAATCCATTCTTTTATACTTGATTTCAATATTGCTATTTTCACCATTCCTATTACCAAACATTTGTCTTGTTTGATTATAACAAGGTGATTCAATAAATTCATTTATTATCAACTCTGATAGCAAAAAAGCTTCTGGATTAATATCTACACACATAATTCTATCTAATTTTGGAAAAAACATTCTCCAGAATGGTGAGTTTGAACCTCCACCAAGATCGAGCCAGCTGCCATTTTTTGAATACATACGAATCACTTGAATTATTACCTCCAATCCCTGGTTTGGCTTGAATTCACTACCATAATATTTAATATAATATTCTAATTCCACTAATAGTTTTTTGGGATCACTTTTTATTCTCATTTATATTTCCAATCTCTATATTTCTATAACAATTATTGCGCTATTTTCATTCTTTCTTAGATTAAATTGATAATCTTTGTACTCAATAACCTTTTTAATTTTTTGGGAGCCTAGTAGTTGTTTTATGAATACAGCACTTATATCATATAATTTAAACTGCGTATTCCATTTGTTTATACTTGTTTGATAAATGTAATTTACCATGATTCCTTCATCTAATATTTCTAGCTCTAAATTACGTGTAATTGTTTGATTATTGAATTTAAACACTCTAACTTTCTCTTGTAAGTATTCTGGTATTTGTCCTGTTTTAGTATTTTGCTTAAAATTATATATATCTAAAATTAATATTTTTGAAGTATTAAATAATAAATTCTCGAGAATACTATTAATTTTCCCCGGCGGAAATAATTGTAAAGCCTGTCGCATGACAATTGTCATATCAACTTTATCCTGTAAATGATAATTATTAATATCCGCTCTAAAACACCTACAATTTCTAAGATTAGAAGTTTTTATTCTATTCTTAACTTGATAGACCATATTGTCTTCGATATCACAAAACATTGCCAATTCACAACTTTGTGCAAGCATATTAAGATTTCTACCAGCTCCACAAGGAATATCTAATACACTGTTTATCGAATATAATTGTATAATATCTCTCAGAAAACTATGATCTATATCTGAATAAGTCTCCTCATAATAAAAATATGCTCTGTCACTATATGTTATTTCTTTCATAATATTCAAAATGCTCTTGTATTACGCTATGTGTTATCTTTCCATTTTCAAAGATCATACCATTAATAACACAATCATCTTTTCTTCCTAAAAATATATAATCACATAACTTTTCAATATACGGTGCAACGTAATTCGAATATGCCTGTGTTGTTGTATAATGATATGCGCATGGAAGATTATCTATTTTTACAAAAATCTTGCCATCCTTCGAATAGTACGGATTTTGTAAATCTGTTTTTTGCTCAAAAAATGGCATATAACCTGCTCCATACCCACAAGTTACATCAATAATAATCGAACCCTTTTTCATACTTTCTATCATTTGTTCTGTAACAACTGGTTTTGTATCAAATGTAGATATCAATATTGCACCAAACAAAATATCTATCTCTTTAATTTTTTCACGCAAAATATGTGATTTACTTTCATAAAACTCAATTTTTTCATCTCTGTACTTTTTAGAATATTCCTTCATTCTCTTTTTATCAGTTCCAAATACTATCACCCTATCCCCTAACTCTATTGCCGTATCTATTATTGAATCTCCTACATTACCATACCCTATTACTCCAATGGTTGTAACTTCCGCCCCCTCAATTTCAATGGGCAATTTCCCTGTTCCACATATTTGGCTTTGCGACAAATACAAAGCATATATCATAGCTACTTTTCCTGCAATAGTACCTCCGGGCACAGCTAACGGAAATTTTCCGTGTTTATCTTTAAAAAATTCAAATGTGAACACTGTACATTTCTTCTCTATAAACTCCTTCATCAATTGATAATCACTTTCAGCATGACATAATGCAGCTATTTTTTGCTTTTCTTTTATATACTTAAATTCATTTTGTGTTGGCGGTTTATATTTGAGTACTAAGTCAGCTTTATTCCAAGCCTCTTCTTCCGATACAATAAAAGCCCCCGCATTACAATAATTGTTGTCACTTAATCCTACATTAACTCCTGCACCGTGCTCTACTAAAACATTATACCCATTATTGACAAGTTGTTTTACGTGCTCTGGCATAAGAATTACACGTTTTTCACCCATCCTTTTTTCTTTTACAATTGAAACTACCTTCATATATTTCACCTATCCTTATTTAATAAATTATAAATATATTCAATGGAATAGTTTCTAAAAAACTTTTTAGGCTCTTCCATCCAACTTGTTACTTCCATCCACAACTTTTCTAGCCCTTGCACTTGATAATACTCAAGGAAATTAGCATAATTATCCAATCCTTTGCTACTCAAATAATCATATGTACCTTTTTCTTCATGAAGACTTTTTGAAAATTTTGCACCTGACCAATCTAATAACAATGGTGCGTATAATCTTAATGGTATATTTTCACACCCTAGTCTAATTAAACCTCTAATATGTATTCTGTTAGTCCAGACTCCAGCCCAATCTCCTCCATCAAGCATAATTGGCAAAATATTTTCATTATAAGAATTTAATAAAACACCTTTAGTTAAATCCCTCAATTGCGTATTCATATCAAGAAAATCCTGGTTTGACTTGTTAACATTTACTATATACTTCCCGTGTATTGGGCAACAAGCCTCAAAACGTACATTATCATCAAGTACTGCATGAAATAACTCATTATATGTTTTATTTGCCACTCCACATTTTGGACATTGAATTCTAAAATGTAGCCTTTTATCCTTGGGGCTTAGTAACTGTGCAAAGAAGTCATAATCAGTCATAATCTTAACAATAGTATCTCTAACAATATTTTGTTCTTGGTAATTCTTATACGTCCTGATTCGATAGTTTATACCCGAATAAGCAGTTAGTCGCTCAAACAAATCATGGTAATATGACATATACACTTCGGCTTTGGACAACCCATTTCCCAAAGTGCAATTATTCAAGCTACATACATATTTTTTTCCATCTATTTCAACAATTTTACCGGTACTATTTTCAAGTTCATCAAATTCTATTTCTACCTCTTTATTATATGCAGTTTTTAGCCTTTGTCCTAATGCAAAAACACACATTATGGTAGTAATACTCCCCATATGTGGAATCGAATTCGGTTGTGCGGATGTATTGATTACGATCTTGTCTTTTCCATTCATGTATAGTTCAAACAATTCCGTAATATCATTTATCGTATTACTAATACCCCCAACAGGATATACAACGCTTTTAATCTTATTTTTCATTTCAAAGTATCCTCATTTTCAATTGTCACTCCACCATATTGCTTTTCTAGCACTCTTGAAATATATTGCAATCTTTTATCAACTTCATCCATCGTTTTTTTACTAATTTGATATTCGCTCTTCACATAAAAACATAATTTACTATTTTTTTTGTTGCAATGCCATGTTCCAGTAAACATATTATCTACCAACAAAATTCCTTCTACATGTCCTGCGCTTTTCCATATTTTATGTACATGTCTTTTATCCACTAACCATGTTTTATCGTAATAAGCCAAAAGTAACGGATCAAATTTCCCTAACAATATGATATTATCTCTTTTATCCTCAGTTCCATCATTTCTATAATAGTACACCTCCCCCTCAACTCGAAGCTGTTCATATTTACTAGTAGACATTTTCCAATATTTTTCAAAATAAGACTTGCTTAGACCACTCCAATGTGCAAAATCTCTTAATGATACTGGTCCAAAAGCAACAACAAATTTGTCAATTAAATTCTGTATTGCTTGCTCATAACTCATCTTTTTATCCAGTAATTCGCTTTCTAATTTTGCATACTTTTTCCCTTTATGATTATCAAGAACTTCGTATATATACCCCTCAATAGAAGCTTGTGCTAAAACACCTCCCCATTGCATCATTTGATCTCTTTCTTTATGTTGTATATTGTTTCTAACATCCAATTTTGAAAAACTATTGCTTTCATAATCCGCATTTACAATTTGACTGACTATTTCTCCACATTTTCCACCTAATTGTGAAATATATTTTTTTATCCAATTGTTTCTTGATGAAAAAACCGCTTTGTTAACCATCATATTTTCCTTAGTATTAATATGTAATGTAACTCTTTGCCCCCACGACTTGACTATAGCCTCATCGCCAAACAACTCATCTATTTCAAGATTTTCTACTCTGTTTATCAATGAAATATAGGCATATAAATCGTACTGTGCTTGTATTCCATGTAATGCCGATATACATTCATATGCACAACTAAAATGGTTTGTGATTCCGTTGTTTTTCAATCTTAATTCTTTAATTCTCGTATCCACTTTTTATCATTGCCTCAAACAAAATATATTTTCCTCTTACTGCCATACTTTCATTTTGCGTTAACTCTTTCTCAATACGTAAAATATCCTTATATATTTTTTCTTCTGATAAAATATCCTTTAATTTTCTATACTTCGAGTCTTCGAACCGCTTAACGCCAATAGTTGTCACCACGGGAAACCCGATACAATATGTTATTTTTAGCCCTACTTTTTCACATATACTCTTTATATTTTCAATTGTGTTATAAAATATTTCTGGCACGCTTTCTGTAATTGAACCAAAAGATTTTTTATATATATTCACTGTTTCTTCACTATTGTCATTTAGCAAATTAATAGCCATACCATTCAACTGATTTTCAACAACAAAGAAAATTTTTCCCTCCTTATTAATCATGTTTTTTGCAATACTAAGTATCTCCTCTTGCTCCCTAGCAAACATAAGAACATATAACAAAAAAACATAATCAACATCCTGTTTTCCCCCAATATCTAAAATATCCTGTTTATAAATTTTAACCCTAGTTTTATATTTTGAAAGCTTTCTTGTGCAAATTTCTGTCATCCCATCAGAAACATCGTATAGTTGCCCTTTTGACTTTGGATATGTATCAAGGAATCTCTTTGACCATTCACCTGTTCCACTTCCCATATCCA
>CALEBD010000333.1 GCA_937944945.1 uncultured Clostridium sp.
AAACAATCAATTAATTCATCCAAGAAGTGTAAGCGCTAGGAATTATCTTATGCAAGAAAATATTTAAATTTGTTGGTTCAAGTCTAAATATATGATATAATAGATGAATATGTTGTTTTATAATGTATGAATTATACATTATATATATAAAAACAATTTTTTTGAAAGTGAGGTAACTAAATGACAGTTGAACAAATGGTCAAAGTTGCGTACGATGCAATTGACGATAAATTAGGCCAAGATATATCGATAATTAATATAGGAAAAGTTTCTAGTCTTTGTGAGTATTTTATAATAGCTACAGCTTCTTCATCTAGACAAGTAAAAGCTATAGCTGATAGTGTACAAGATGCATTTACAGCAGAAGGTATAGAACCAAGAGCTAAGGAAGGATACGACACACAAACTTGGATATTACTTGATTATGCAGATATAATAGTACATGTATTTGATGAAGAAAATAGAGAATTCTACAACTTAGAAAAACTATGGAAAGATGCTCCATACGTAGATGTTGACACATTAAACTAAAAATGATAATATATTGAATTATAGCGAAAAATTTGAAATTTTATGTATAAACTGAAAATTTTATCAAATAAACTAAAGTAGTAGGTAATAGAATTTATTCAGAGAGCTAATGGTAGGTGTGAATTAGTTAAATAATATTTCCGAACTTGTTAGTATTAAATTATTTGGCCGTAGTTGGCTTAAAGACTATCTAAGTGAGTCTTTTTATAGGCTAATTAGGGTGGTACCGCGAAGAATATATCCTCGTCCCTAAACAAATTTTGTTTAGGGCGAGGATTTTTTTATTATACAAATAACTTGGAAATAAAAAACATTATATTTATTAAACAAATCAGAATTAGGAGGTAACATAATGAGCGTTTACAAGTTTAAAGATGTTGAAACTAAATGGCAACAAAAATGGGAAGAAACAAACCAATATAAAACAGATACAAGAGATACATCAAAACCTTTATACTACACATTAGAGATGTTCCCTTATCCATCAGGGAAAATACATATGGGTCACGTTAGAAACTATTCAATAGGTGACGTTGTAGCGAGATTTAAAAAAATGGAAGGATACAATGTTCTACATCCAATGGGATGGGACTCATTCGGTCTTCCAGCAGAAAATGCTGCTATAAAGCACGGAATACATCCAGCAAAATGGACTTATGAAAACATAGATGACATGAAAAACCAATTAAAATTATTAGGTTTAAGTTATGACTGGGAAAGAGAAATAGCAACTTCAAATCCTGATTACTACAAATTTACACAAGAAATATTCTTAAAATTCTTAGAAGCAGGTCTTGCATATAAGAAAAAATCTTTCGTAAACTGGTGTCCATCTTGTGAGACAGTTCTTGCAAATGAGCAAGTTGTTGGTGGACAATGTGAAAGATGTGACGCTGTAGTAGTTAAAAAAGAATTAGAACAATGGTACTTCAAAACAACTGAATTTGCTGAAGAATTATTAAATGACTTAGACAAATTAGAAGGTTGGCCAGAAAAAGTTAAAACAATGCAAAAAAACTGGATAGGAAAATCTCATGGTGCTGAAATAGTATTCGATATAGATGGTTCAGATGACCAAATGATCGTTTATACAACTAGACCAGATACAGTTTATGGAACAACTTTCATGGCATTAGCTCCAGAAAACCCACTAGTTAAAGAATTAGTTGCTGGTACTGAATATGAAGCTGATGTAGATAAATTCGTACAAAAAATGCATACTCAAACTGAAATAGAAAGAACTTCTACTGACACAGAAAAAGAAGGTATGTTCATAGGAAAACACGTAATAAACCCTATAACAGGAAGAAAAGTTCCTCTATGGATAGCAAACTATATATTAATGGACTATGGTACTGGTGCAATAATGGGTGTTCCAGCTCATGACGAAAGAGATAAAGAATTTGCTACAAAATACGGTATAGAAATAATAGACGTTATAGATGAAGATGGTAAAATGATAAATTCTGAAGAATTCAATGGAATGGATGCTACAGAAGCTCAAGATAAAATAACTGAAAAGTTAGCTAAAGAAGGAAGAGGTAAAAAGACTGTTAACTACAGACTTTAGGCTCTGCTAAGGTTAATTACAGATTAAGAGACTGGTTAGTTTCAAGACAAAGATATTGGGGTGTTCCAATACCAGTTGTTTACTGTGAAGAATGTGGTATAGTTCCAGTTGACAAAAAAGATTTACCAGTATTACTTCCAACAGATGTTGAATTTACTGGAAAAGGTGAATCTCCACTTACAACTTCAAAAACTTTCGTAAATACTACTTGTCCAAAATGTGGTAAACATGCGACTAGAGATGTAGATACAATGGATACATTCGTTGACTCATCTTGGTATTTCTTAAGATATATAGACAACAAAAACCAAGAAGCTATGTTCGATTCAGAAGTAGTAAACAAATGGATGCCAGTTGATCAATATATCGGTGGTGTAGAACATGCTATAATGCACTTACTTTACGCTAGATTCTTTGTTAAAGCATTAAAGAGAGTTGGCATGGTAGATTTTGACGAACCATTCAAAAACTTACTTACTCAAGGTATGGTATTAATGGATGGTAGCAAAATGAGTAAATCTAAAGGTAATACAGTATCACCTCTTGAAATAATAGACAAATACGGTGCTGATACTGCTAGATTATTCGTATTATTCGCAGCTCCACCAGAAAGAGACTTAGACTGGTCTGAACAAGGTGTTGAAGGATGCTTCAGATTCTTAAACAGAGTTTATAGATTAGTTGATGAATTAAAAGATATAGCTAAATCAGATGCAAAAGTAAATGTTGCAACTAAAGAAGATAAAGCGATGAGATTTACTATACATTCAACACTTAAAAAAGTTACAGATGATTTAAGCCATAAATTTGGATTTAATACAGCAATAGCTTCATTAATGGAGTTAATAAACGAAATGTATAAATACAAAGAATTAGATACTAGAAATGACGGAATAATCAAAGAAGGTATCGAAACTATAGTAACTATACTTGCTCCATTTACTCCTCACATAGGTGAAGAATTATGGACTATGATAGGTAAAGAAGGTAGCGT
>CALEBD010000334.1 GCA_937944945.1 uncultured Clostridium sp.
TAAAACTTCTGTCCAAGTCCATTTGCCAAATTTGTTGCCATGCATCTACAACAGCTGTAACCATATTTCCACATATAGAAAATTTGGCATATTTTCCAGCAGGAATTATTTTAACATCTAAATTTTTATTATTCTCATCTAAACTTGAAACTTCGTTTCCGACAGTAATGCAATACCCATTTTTATCTTCTGTATAATCAGAATATAGTCCTATTGCAAATTCATTAACTGTATTTTTAATTTTATCATGAATTCCCCCTTGATAAAATTTTCCCCATAAACCACCAATAACATTACTCATATCTGGAGAACTGTTTGATGTATTTGCACTTGCACCTACAAGTATCTTTTCATCTAAATTTACTATTTCATATTCCATAAAAATACCTCCTAACATAATTTAATATTTGACTATGTTTTGAGATAATTATACTAAGTTTAATATGACAACTATATGTCATATTTTATAAGTTTTTTATATATTACTTATATATCTTTAGTGTTTGTTCTAAGTAATTTTTAAATTCGTTTCTCAATTGTATTGGCTCTAATATTTCACAGTATGGACCAAAAGTAGAGATATAATAAATTATCCATTCACTCTTTGGCATATCTATTTCTGCTATAAAACTTCCATCTTCTATTATTATAAATTTATCAAATTCCTCATAAACTCTATATGCCATTTCTTTTTGTATATGCAATTTCATGTGAATATATTTTGTATTATTGTATGTATTTTTAGTTAGTAATATTTTTGATGGTGCAGTATGTATAGTATCTTCATTTATTATAATTAAATTATTAATTCTCGTTAATTTAAAAAATCTATAATCACAACGTTTATCACAATATCCATACAAATACCATGCTCCCCCTTTTGAGCAAAGTTTTAAAGGCTCAACTTTTCTATGCGTTTGTTCTCCTTTAGAGTTTGAATACTCAAATTTTATTTTTTTCTTACTAAGTATCGCTGACTTTAAAATTTGAAAAATCTCAGATTGGTTTTTATAATCATTCCATGATGAAAAATCTATCTCTATCCAATCTGTATATGAATTTCCAAATAAACTACTTATCTTTTGAATCAGTTCGTGTTTTTCTTTTGAATTGTTTGTGTCCACTGCTTCAACTGCTCTTAAAGAGGCAAGTATATTTTTTCTTTCATCTTCTGTCAAAATAGTCTTATCTAGTATGTAGTTCGGTAAAAGTGCAATTCCTCCACCCCTTCCTTTCATCATATAAACAGGTATTCCAACAGACGATAAAACGTCTATATCTCTATAAATTGTCCTCGTCGATACTTCAAATCCTTCAGCTAATTCTTCTGCTGTTATACGTTCTTTCTGAAGTAAAGTATATATTATCTCAAATAATCTATTAATTTTCATCTAGTATTTCCTCTATTTTAATTTAAAATATATTTTGATATAATTAAATTTCATTTAGTTCTTGGTTGTTACATTTTATTCTTAAAAGAAACAATAACGAATATATTCGGTTATATAAATACTCTATAAAATCCTTATCATTTAAAACTTCTCTTTTTTGTTTAGCTTTATTTAAATATTCATTATGTCTAATATCAAAATACTCATTTATTATTTTATTGATTTCATATAACTCATTATGTATAACTGTATAAACTTTGCTATCTCTATTTTCTCCAACTAATAGTGCAATTTCTTGATTTTTCATCTTAATTCCATCGCCATCATTTATCGAGACTATATATTGTAGTGAATCTGTTATATAATCTAATGCTGTTTTTTTATCTAATAACTCATCACTTATAATTAATTCCTCTGAATAATTGATTTTTCTTTCAAGCTGCTCATAATTATAAATATATTTTATTTCATTTGAACTTTTATGCCCTACTGAAATAAGTACTCCATTTCTAAGCTTCAATGGAATATTAAATTTCACAAATCTTTTATTTACATCTACTGTGAAAGCATACCTATCCTTTATAAATTCTGAATATGTTAACTCCGTTAGCATCTTTAATGATTTAACTGTAATTGTTTCATCCTTTTCTAAAATTCCATCGTATTCTACACCAAAGTTTAATTTATAATAATGATTAAAATCTATATCTAAATAAGGTTTTGCATCATCATGTTCATCATAACTAATAAATTGCTCTTTTATTAAATTATTTTGTGGTAATTCGTATAAATACCATTGTTTAAAACTCACCCAAAATCTATCTAAATTATTTTCCATATATACCCCCAATATATTTTGAAATTTAATCTGATAATGTAATTCTAGCACTCCTGTTTTATCATAACAATTAATAAAATTTTACGGTCTGCATGAAAATCCAATACCCAATGCCCCTGGTCCTGTATGACAAGTAACTCCAAATGATAAATAATCACACATTACTTCATGTCCCGGAAATGCTTCTTTAATATCTTGCACCCATCTTTGCGTTGTTTCATCAGCAGCACCTGATGATATTCTTCCACCACGTCTTAAATATTTTAAATCATCTACAGCTATAAAAATCGCCATTTTTTGTTTAGCTTGTTCTAATTTCAATTTAATTTCATTAGCTGAAAGCCCTTCTTCTATCATTTCTAATGCATCTAATATTGATTGATGTAGTGGTGTTGATATTCTTCCATGATCCACAACATAAACTTTCTCTTTATATTTTTCCTCTTGTGCGAGCATTGCTGCAGTAGAATATGAACCACTTAATCCACTGCTAAGAGGCATATATAAAATATTATCGTATTCTTCTAAAACATCATCCCATAAATTCATAACGTCTTCTGGTGATGGTTGTGATGTGCTAATATCTTCTTGGTTAATCAATTTTTCCATAAGTTCATTTCGAGTTATATTTTTCCCCTCATAATAACACTCTCCACCAATATAAAATGGCATAGGTAATATTTTTATACCTAATCTGTCTGCCTCATCTTGAGTAATACTGCTATGACTATCTGTTATAATTCCTATTCGACTCATTATTTTTCCTAACCCTCCTATTATATAAAACTATACCTATAAAATTTTATATGAATATGTCTATTTTAACATAGTGTTTCCTATTTTCTCATTTTTTACAAAACTAACTTAATTTATTTTCATATATTTAAAACTATGCATTGTCTAATATTTACAGAAAAATAATGTATTATACTATATTTTATTGTTTTATTAAAATATTTTTTTATAAGGCTATGTTTTAATTTAGTGTTGAAAATAGATATTTTTATACATTTAGGTTATAATATAGATATATTAATGTTTAGGAGGTTGTAGAATGCCAAGTATAAAGTCTATATTAACAGATATACAAACATTACCATTGAATCAAGTAGAAGAGTTACTATCTTATTTGGAAGAATTTCTTGTATCAAACTCTCAAGTAGAACAAATTTATGAAGATGTCAAAGAGTTTAGATTTTCTAAGGGAAAGGTATGTCCTCACTGTAGCTCTGAGTTAATATCAAAAAATGGTAAATATAATGGTAAACAAAGATATATCTGTAAAGATTGTAGAAAGACTTTTACTGATTTTACAAACTCTGCAACATATAGAAGTAAGAAATCTTTAGATAAATGGTTAAAATACGCTAAATGTATGATTATGGGGCTATCAATAAGAAAGTCTGCTAAAATTGTAGGCATTAATATAGCAACGAGTTTCTTTTGGAGACATAAAATACTTGATTGCATAAGTACTTTCTTAGGTACTGGTCATGTTGATGTAGTAATAGAAGCAGATGAAGTATTTTTTGCTGAGAGTTTTAAAGGTACAAGAACTTGTAATATGCCAAGAAAATCTCGTAAAAGAGGTAAAGAGATTAAAAAGAGAGGTATATCTAAGGAGCAGATTTGCATTGCTACAGCTTTAGATAGACAAGGAAACTTAATAATAGAGCCTTTATGTAAAGGTAGAATGACACATAAAGAACTTGAGAGACTTTATAAAGGACGTATAGGAGACAGTTCTATATTATGTACAGATAGCCATAAATCCTATATTAAATTCGCTACAGACTTTAATTTAGAGCATAAACGAATAAAGACAGGCAAACATAAAGAAGGTATTTACCACATCCAACATATCAATAGTTTACATAGTAATTTAAAAAAATGGATGGGTAGATTTAATGGTGTTGCAAGTAAATATATTTCTAACTATATGCAATGGTTTAAGTGGCTAAGAATATTTGAAACTGATAGAGATTCTATTAAAACTAAGAATTTTATTGTACAAAGTAATGTAGCATATTCTTATACTAGAATAAAGGATTTTAAACTAAGAACACCACAATTTATGTAATTGGCAATAAATTAGTAAAAATAATGCTATAATAAAAATAAGTACACAATGGTTATAAATTGTGAACATAGTATAAAGTAGATATACTGTTCAATTGAATTAAATGGGAAGGGGGATTATATTGAAAAGTCTATTGATATATATTGGGTTAATATTGGGAAATATATTAGTTTACATCTACTTAGGAGAAAATATTTTACTTGTTACAGTTATTATTTCGTTGGTATTAGCTATTTTAAATCATATAAATAATCATGAATATATTTGTAATAATTGTAAATCTAAATTTAGAATAAAGTTTTACCAAATTATATCTTTTCATACAGGAAACTATCGTAAGTTAAAGTGTCCTGTGTGTGGAGTAGTAGGTTTGGCACAAGAAGTTAAAGATATAAAGTGATTATTGGATTATGCTAACATTACAATATTAATATAATGCGAACTAAATCAAGAGTTGTATTTGATTATTCATACAACTCTTAATTTTTTATTATTCAAAACTTATCTAATTTCAACATTATGTTAAAACATAGCCTTATATAAAAATAAATCGAACATACATTCGTAAAAACACTTGCATATATCGAACATATGTGCTATTATAAAAATACAAATGACAAAGCGCAAGAATTTATATAAAAATATAGATTAATAAATAACGCACTCTCAAAAAAATTAAAATAAAACATCCAACAAAAGCTTGTAGTATTCTACAAGCTTTTTTCCTACCTAAAATGTATAATCTAAAGTTAAATCTTCTACTAAGCTGCGGCCTAGTTCTCTAGCCATTTCAGGGTATTTACTATTTTCCATGTCTTCTCTTTCATGGCAAGAATACGCTAATACTTGTCCCATATCTTCAAACCTTAAATAGCGGCAAAGAGTTTCGTAGTGAAGTTTAAGTGGATCCATTGCCCATTCTTGTTTATCTCCACAAGCAGCTAATAATACTGCCTTTTTAGGGAATTTTCTGATTTTCTTGTTTATAGAGAAGAAACGATCGATTGCCGTTTTTAATTGAGTAGATATCCCAAAGTAATATACAGGAGTTACAAAGGCGATTAAGTCTGCCGATAGTATCTCTGGATAAAGTCTAGTCATTGCATCATCAGATACGCATTTATTAGTCCCATTCTTTTGGCAGTGATGGCATCCAATGCATGGTCTTATATTTAATATTCCTGTATCAAAACGAACGACTTCATTCCCTGCCTCTTTTGCCCCTTTTGCAAATTCATCAGCTAATAATGATGTAGTCCCTTTACTCCTAGGACTCCCAGTTAAAATTAATATTTTTATGTAGATTCCCCCTTTAATTGAAATTGTAGAATTGACTTATATTATAGTGAATTTAGTGTTAATTTCAGCTAACAACAAAATTATGCTGACAACAAAAATTATATTATCAATTAACCCTATATATTAATAATATCGAAATTTTTAAAAAAGTAAATGTATATTTATAAGTATTATAAAATATACATTTATCTTTTTAGATAATGATAATTCTAATTTGTTATATCAGATAATTAAATATATAAAAAAGTTAATATTGTGATATAAATACTTTA
>CALEBD010000335.1 GCA_937944945.1 uncultured Clostridium sp.
AAAGTTTTAATAACAGGATTTGATCCATTTGGTGGAGAATCAGTAAATCCAGCATTAGAAGCTGTTAAACAACTTCCTGACACAATAGCTGGTGCTGAAGTAATAAAATTAGAAATACCTACTGTTTTCAGAAAATCATTAGAGAAAATAGAAGAAAATATAGTTAAACACAACCCTGATATAGTAATATCTGTTGGACAAGCTGGTGGAAGATTTGATGTAACTCCAGAGAGAGTTGCTATAAACATAGATGATGCTAGAATAGAAGATAACGAAAAAAATCAACCAATAGACATAACTATATTTGAAGATGGGCAACCTGCTTACTTCTCAAACTTACCAATAAAAGCTATGGTTAAAGAAATGAGAGAAAATGGTATACCTGCTTCTGTATCTAACACTGCTGGTACATTTGTTTGTAACCATGTTATGTACGGAATATTATACATGATAGATAAAAAATACCCTAACATAAAAGGTGGATTTATCCATGTTCCTTACATACCATCTCAAGTTGTTTGTAAACCAAACACACCATCAATGGCTGCTGCTGATATAACTAAAGGTTTAGAGTTATGTATAAAAGCTGCTGTTGAAAACAACGAAGATATAAAAGCTGTTGGTGGAGAAATCTGCTAATTGTAATTTAATAAATATGCAATAAATATTTACCCGGAATTTATATTTATTGAAAATAGAAGTATCGATGAAAAGTCTTGTAGATTTAAATTCATCGATACTTTTTTAATGATTTTAATTAGGTTTTATTTATAAGTATAAATTTTAAATTTTCTATCCACCAATCCATATTTAACATCTGTTCTTTATTATTAAAATCTGTATTTATTATTAAAGCTGCTAAAAACATTCTACATGCACATAGTAATCCAAGTTGTAATAATGTATTCCATGTATTTTGTGTAAATTTGTATCCTTTATATTCTTCTAGTCTTTTTCGATAAAAATCTATTAGTATAGTTTTGTCTATATCTGCTTCTACAGAAGTTATAATGTACCATAATAAATCTAGTGTACATGGGCCACATCCGCTATTAGCAAAATCAATCATCTTTATATTGTTTTTATCTATATACAGTGTATTATCTGGTCTATAATCTCCATGTAAAAAAGTTTTTGGGAAATATGGATATAATTCTTCTATATTATTTAAATTATTATATTTTTCATATAAATTTTCTCCCAAGATGAGTTTTAGCTCTTTCCATCCTTCGTATACTTCTTTTCTCATATCTTCTGTATATTTAAATTTATCTACGGATAAAAAATTATAATAGCTTTCTGTATTTAATAAGTTCTCGTATTTATTAACATCATATTCTGTAAACTTTGAATGAAATTTTGCTAGTGTGTCTATATAATCCAAATACTCATTCATATGATTTTTGGAGCCTATATACTCCGAAACATCTTTCATTAAAATTGCGTATGTATCACTTCCTAAGTAATATCCTATATAAATTCCATCTATATATTCTTCAAGCTTTGGATATACGTTATCTTTAAATATTACTAACTCCCTACCCTTGTCATTACTGGCTTTTGCTAGCCAATCTTCTTGTAGATTATTAACTTTTAAGTAAAGGTATTTTTTATTTTTATTAGAGTAAAGTTCTATTTTATACATTTTAGATCCAGATAAACCTGATGTATTTATAGGATAAATATCTATATTTGTTAAGTTATCTATTTCTTTTTCTAAGTTTTCTTTGCTTAAAAGATCTCTTATAGATGATGCTTTATAAATATCCAAGTCATTCCCCTCCTTAAAATATTTATCCCAATTTTATATAGTATCACTCTTTTTTAATAGTATTACATTACTATTTTTTCTAATAAGCTTTTATGAGGAGAAGCGATAATTGATGTAGATGTTATTTCTCCCAATTTTGCAAGTTCATTTTCACATGATTTTATAGCTGATTTAACAGAAGATATTTCACCTGTCATTATCAAAAATCCCTTGCCGCCTAGCCCTTTTGCAATTCTAACTTCTATTAATTGGACATTCGATGCTTTTACTGCTATATCTGCAGCTTTTATTATTGTTAAAGCAGATATAGTTTCTATAGCTCCTATAGATTTTAAGTCCTTTATATCTGTAGCTCCAGCAATCGCTACAAGAACTTGTGGTGATACATTATTTATTATATGGCTCTCTACTAAAAATACATCTGCTATTGATTTTCCTCTTTCAACAGAATTTTTAACTGCACCGACATCTCCACTCACTACAATCATGTATTTACCTGGGCAAACGGGATTTGCTAAAACTAATTCTACATTAGCTGCTTTGACCATTTCATCAGCAGTTTGTATACCAATGGGAGTACTTTTTAGTTCTACTAAACCAATTGCTTTTTTCAAGTTTATCCCCTCTTTCTCATAATTTATCTAATAGATATTCTATTTATATTATTTGTCTGAAACAATGACTACTTTATTATCTTTGATTTCTTTTATAACACCACTAATACTTGCATGAATATTGCTTCCCAAACTATTTTTGTCTATTATCCCAACTAAGTCACCTTTTTGAACTTTATCCCCTACTTTAACTGCCACTGCACAAGGTTTGCCTATATGTTGATTCATCAAAATAGTAACACTATCTTCGTCTATTATTTTATCTTCAAGAGGCGACTTTCTATCAAATTCTGTAAGTCCCAGTTGTCTTATTAATTTATTTACTGGATATCTTTTAAATTCTCTAAAAGGGTGTGCCTTCTCTGGTTTATTGTTGCAAGTATTTTTTATATTATTTTGTCTCATAGTCTGTTTTAAAAAGTTGTTTAGTTTCCATGGTTGTAAATTCATAATACATGCATATTCACATAATCTACATCCGCAACATAAATAAGCATTTACCGTACTGATATTGTTGTCACATAGACTTCCATACGACGCTATTCTCATCATCTTATGTGGTTGTATAGCATGTCCTATAAGCCCCCTTGGACATACTTCACTACAATGGCTACAGTGCATGCATGATGTTTTTGCATCTTTTAGCATTTTTCCTATATCTTTTTGTAAGTCTTTTACTAATGAGTGGTCTTTAGGTAGTACTATAAGACCTTTTGTTGTTTTTGTAATTGTAGAATCTATATCTACAACTTTCCCCATCATTGGTCCACCATTAATAACTATAAAATCAGTTAAACTTGTACCTCCAGCTAACTCTATAGCTTTTTTAACACTCATTCCTATTGGCAATTTTAAAGTTTTAGTATTATTTACAGCACCAGTAACTGTAACATATTTATCAGTTACTGGTTTTTCATAATAATAAGCATTGTAAATATTAAGCATAGTTTCTACATTTGATACTATAGCACCTACATTTAGAGGTATTCCTCCCTCTGGAACAATCCTCCCTATAACTTCATATACTAAAACTTGTTCATCACCAGCAGGATAGAAGTTTTCAAGCTCGAATAATTGTAATTTATCATAATTCCCTATAATACTTTGTACACTCGAAATAGCTTCTTTATATTTTGATTTTAGTGCTACTACACCATGTTTAGCTCCAACATGTTCAACAACTAAACTTAATGCATCTAAAATCTCTTTTGTATGTAAAGCCATTAATTGTTGATCTACTCTCAACAAAGGCTCACATTCTGCCCCATTTATTATTACATATTCAGCCTTAGCATTTAACTTTGCATGGGTTGGAAATCCTGCTCCCCCTGCTCCTACTATCCCCGCTTTTTTAATAAGGCTTAATAAATCTTTTTCCATTTATTTCACCTCTTTATTTATTTAATGTGGAATCCTCCAACAAGTGTGCATCTTCTTTTTCTTGTAAAAGATTTAGCTGAAGTTAATCCTTCTCCAGTTGGACCTGCTATTGTAAATGTTGTGTATCCTTCTCCACCAACACCTATACCAGCATATGATGGTCCATTTTTAACAAATATTGTAGTTTGAATAAGTTTTGCCATTCTAGTTAATTTGTCCACGTTTTTAGAATGCATCATTGCAGTATGTCTGTTTCCATGTTCAACGTCTACTGCCATATCTATTGCTGTATCTACGTCTTTTGCTCTTACAAGTGGAAGTATTGGCATCATTAATTCTGTTTGGACAAATGGATGTTCTAATTCAGTTTCCATTAATATAACTCTTATACTGTCATCTACTTCTATTCCAATTTTGCTTAATATGTATTTAGCGCTCTTTCCTACAAATTCAGTTTTTATTTTCATATTGTCGTTTAATACTAGTTTAACTAATTTATCTATTGTTGATTTATCTTTAACTTCATATGCTCCATGTTGTTTCATATTGAAGATTAAATAATCGGCGATTTGATCTACTGCTATTATTTCTTTTTCTGCTATGCATGGTAGATTATTATCAAAACTACAACCATCTACTATATCTTTAGCCGCTTTTTCTATATCAGCAGTTTCATCAACTACAACTGGTGGATTTCCTGCTCCTGCACCTATTGCTTTTTTACCGCTTGATAATACTGATTTGACAACTCCTGGGCCACCTGTTGCAACTAATAATCTAACTTTGTCGTGTTTCATCATTATGTTTGCATTTTCTATAGATGGTTCTTTAACAGAAACAACTAAGTTATCTGGTGCACCAGCTTCTTTTAAAGCTCTATTTATTAATCTTATAGTTAATTCAGAAACTTCTTTTGCTCTTGGATGTGGGCTGAATACTACTGAATTTCCAGCAGCTATCATACCGATACTATTGCATATTATAGTTTCAGTTGGATTTGTTGTTGGAGTTATTGCACCAATTACCCCAAAAGGAGCATATTCCACTAACGTAAGTCCATCATCTCCCGCCATAGCCTCAGTTGTTAAATCTTCTATACCAGGTGTTTTGTCTATAGCTAATTGATTTTTAATTAATTTATATTCATATCCACCCATGCCTGTCTCTTCAACAGCCATTTTTGATATTTTTTCTAAATTTTCTTTTTTAGATAATTGATTTCTTATAGCTTTTACAAATCTATCTTTATCTGACATTGAGCAATCTAATAGTTTTCTTTGTGCTGTAAATGCAGCATCTATAGCTTCTTCCATTATTGGAAATATACCCTCTCCACAATTATCTGAGCATTGTGGTTTATTTTCTGCTGCTTCTACACTTTGCATTACTTGTTTTACGATTTTTTCTATATCCAATGTATTTATTTCCATATTTTATCCCCCTAACCTGACTTTATTATAGATAAAACTCTATTTGTATTTATTTATGTATTAATTTAAATTAACTACAGATTCAATCGCATATTTAGCTACATATGTATCTTCTTCAACAGTGCCTCCACTTACACCTAAAGCTCCGACGACTTTGCCTTTGTATGTAAATGGTATCCCCCCACCAAAAGTAATTATTCGATTATTGTTGCTCTCTTGTATTCCATAAAGTGGGTCACCTGGTTTACATAAATTTTGAACATCTTCTGTCGCCATCTTTAAGCTGAGGGCTGTATATGCCTTATTTAAAGATATATCTATACTCGCTAAAAGTGAGTCTTCCATTCTCTCCATAAGTATGATGTGACCACCGCTATCGACTACAGAAATAACTACGGGTACGTTTATTTCTTTTGCCTTTTGTTCTGCAAAAGCTACCATTTTCTTTGCAGTTTGTAGATTTAAATCTACTGTTTTATTTTGATCTATGCTAATAGATTTTCCTGTCGTAACAGGTTTATCTATCTTTTTTTCTAATTTATCTGTATCTAAAGCCAAACTTTGTTCATCATCTTTGATACATTCGTTTATATTATTATTTAAATCTAAGTTTTCTTCACTTAAATTACCCTGAATATCTTTTAATTTTTCTCTAACTCTCTTTAATACTTTTACTTT
>CALEBD010000336.1 GCA_937944945.1 uncultured Clostridium sp.
AGCAAGAAAATTAGCCGATGAAGTTGGAGTTGACTATGAAACCTTTATTCAAGCTCAGTTCTATGCTTTAGAATTCTGTAATGGTATACCTAAGATAGAAGATTTATCGAATGATAAGGCTAGACAAAGAGTTATTAATTACATGGCAAGATTTAATATAGTATCTCGGCCTAAATCGGAACATGTAGATTGGGATGCTTTCAAGAAATAAGGTATGATAACTATAACCATAAAGAACTGCAATGTTTGTGAATTATCTGGCCCTGCTAAGTTCACAAATAAGTTGTATGAAATGTTCCGGATTAAGCATCCGGACGCTTGGCATATAATGATGTATAGCAGGGCAAAGAACTGGGATGGTTACGTAAAATATATCTCTGATTATGGGCAATTCAAGATAGGTCTTCTAAATAGGGTTTACAATGAATGCCTTAAAACGGGACAGGAGGTTAAAATCATAGATAATAGACCCCAGTTAGGAGTTAAACCAGTAATTCCAACAATACTTGGAGATAAAGAATTACGGGAAGTACAAAAAGAAGCTCTAGAAAAGATTCTAAATAATCGAGTTGGAGATACTCCTTTTCTTATCTGTGCATCGGATTTGGCAGTTAATTTCGGAAAGACTTTGGTGTTCTGTGGATTACACCAGGCTTTCAAGAGGAAATTGAAAACTGTATTGTTGTTGAACAGTGCAGACTTATTTAAGCAGTTCAAAAAAGAGATTCCAGAACTGTTACCCGGTGAAAAGGTTGCATTCATACAGGGAAGTAAGTGCAATGACTGGGGTAACTTTAATGTGTGCATGGTACAGTCTCTTGCCTCAAATATAAGTAGGTACCAAAAATTCTTATCAGAAATAGATATGGTACTTATAGATGAGGCTGACGTGATAGATAATAAAACATATAAAACAGTAATACAACATCTGTATAACTCTAGAATACGAGTAGGTTTGAGTGGTACCATCTACATGAGTAATCAGAAGAAGAAGTTAATACATAACCTGAATATCATGTCATTTATTGGTGATAAGGTTAACCAGATAAAATTAAGTGATATGATAGAGAAAGGGTATTCTACCCCTATTACTTGCAAGTTGGTATATGCTCCCTTTAAGTACTCTAAAGATGTGGATTACTCAACAGAATACAAGGAAGTGATATCAGATAATGTTAAAGCTTGGAAACTATCCCTTAATCGTACCAAGTATAACATTGGTAGAAAGAGATTACCAGCTTTGATAGTATGTAAGTTTATAGGTCAT
>CALEBD010000337.1 GCA_937944945.1 uncultured Clostridium sp.
AATCCTATATTAAAGATAGGTATTGAAATAGGCGCCTGAGTTATTATTTCTTTTTGGTTAACTGTTGTAGGCTCTTCTGGATATATTCTAGTTATTTCTTCTTCCATTTTTGCCATGTCGTATTTATTTGCTTGTTTTACTTTATCAAATAATTCTTCTGGTTCTAAATCACCAATTACAAATAAAGCCATATTTCCTGGATTGTAGAATGTATTATAACATTTATAAAGTTCTTCTTTCGTTATTTTGTATATGCTCTCTACGCTTCCAGCTATATCTACTCTAACAGGGTGGTTTACATACATTGCTTTTATTGCGTTAAATGATACATTCCAGCCTGGGTCATCATCATACATTTTTATTTCTTGGGCAATTATTCCCTTTTCTTTTTCTACATTTTCATCTGTAAAATGAGGTGTCTGCACATAATCAAATAAATGATCTAGACAATCATAAAAATTCTCTGTTGTTGTAAATAAATACGCTGTCGTTGTAAAGTTTGTAAATGCATTGGCATTAGCTCCCCATTTTGAGAATTTTCCAAATGCATCTGTTTCATCTGGTTGTTCGAACATTTTATGCTCTAAGAAATGTGCTATACCTTCGTTTACTCTAATAGGTTCACTCTCTCCTATAGGAATAAATTCTAAGTCATTTGAGCCGTAATTAGTAGCTAAAACAGCATACTTTTTAGTAAATCCTTTTTTAGGCATAAAGTACACATCTAATCCATTTTCTAATTTTTCATAATATAATTCTTCTTTTAACAATTCGTTGACTATCTTTTCCATTATGCCCTCCCTATTTACTTAAGAAGTATATAGTATCTAGTTGAATATCTTTTATAGCATCTACTATATCTTCCTTTGTAGATTTATTTATCATATTTTTTATCTCATCTAAGTCACTTTTATTTTTTACTATTGATTGAGAGAAATAGAAATCTGAAAGTCTTCCTATTTCGTCGTTTAAAGAATTTAAAGAATTTATAAATGCAATTTTAGCATTTGCAATTTCTGTTTCTGTTATATATCCGTCTTTTAATTTTTGAACTTGCTCTTTTACTAATTCAACAGTTCTTTCATAGTTTTCAGCTTCTATTCCTGAACAAACCATCATTGTAGATTTGCTTTTTTGTATTGTAGAGTAAATAGTATAACAAAGACTTTCTTTTTCTCTTACATTTACAAATAGTTTACTATCAGCGCCTCCACCTAATATTCTAGAACCTAAAAGAAGGCTATAGTATCTCTCTTCATCAAGATAATCAACATTACATCTATAACCCATAACTAATTTACCTTGTGCTATGTCCATAGTTTCTTTTACTTCTTTTACTTCGTCTACTTCTTTATAGAATTCTTCTTTTGGTAAATCTATTATATCTCCTCTATCGAATGTAAATCTTTCTTTTATTAATTCTACTACTTCTGATTCATCAAATTCGCCTTCGATTATTATTTCTATTGGAGAAGTTTTTAATATATTTTTATAATGTTGATATAAGTTTACTCCATTTATATCGTCTAAATCTTCGATATAACCCTTCCCACTTATAGCGTATGGTTCTCCTTCGAACATAATTTCACTAGCTTGTTTCATTGCATAGGTACCTTTATCATTGATGATACCCATTATAGAATCTTTTAATATTTCTTTTTCTATTTTTAGGTATTCTTCACTAAATCCACCATCTACTATTAGAGGATTATTTATTATTTCGTTTAATAGGTCTATACAACCACCTAATATTTTTTCGTCTAAATATTTTTCATTTACACCTAATATACTAAATCCTAAAACTTGATGTTCTCCTCGTTTTGATGTTCCAGCATTTAGATATGAGCCGTATAGTTCTTCTTCTCTATTTGTCAATTGACCAAGTGTTTTATATTTATCGCAACCACTTTTTAAAATGCCTGGAAGTAGAGCATTTTTTGTAACTTCTTTTCTATCTAATTCTCTAAGTATATATACACTTACTAAATTTGTCTTAAATTTACTTTCTGGGATTAATGTAAGTTTTACATTTTTCCCTATTTCTAATGTCTTTAAATTTTTCATGTACTAGCTCCTTTTCCTTATTTTAACTATCCTATATAATAATACCTTATCTTCATCATATTTGCTATTTTATTTAATCATTCTTTTATATTATCTCTTTATTTTTACTATTATATACAAAAGTCAAATTGTTTACATATATCGTAGTTATGATGTATAATACAAGATGTATGTCTAAAATTATTGAGAAAAATAATTAATTTTTATATAAAAGAGAGGAAGATCATAATGAAATTAGGAATAGTAGGTTTACCAAATGTAGGTAAAAGTACATTATTTAATGCTATAACTCAAGCTGGAGCAGAATCAGCAAACTACCCATTCTGTACAATAGAGCCAAATGTAGGTGTTGTTGCAGTTCCAGACGAAAGATTAAACGTATTAAAAGAATTAAATAACGCTAAAAAAATAGTTCCAACTGCTATAGAATTCTGCGATATCGCAGGTCTTGTTAGAGGAGCTTCAAAAGGTGAAGGTCTTGGAAATAAATTCTTATCTCACATAAGAGAAGTTGACGCTATAGTACACGTTGTTAGATGTTTCGAAGATTCAAACGTTGTTCACGTTGACGGTTCAGTTGACCCAATAAGAGATATCGATACTATAAACTTAGAGTTAATATTATCTGATATAGAAATATTAGATAGAAGAATAGTTAAAACTACTAAAGCTTTAAAATCTGACAAATCACTTGCTGGTGAATTAGAAATGTTAAATTCTATAGCTGCTACTTTAGCAGAAAGTAAATCAGTAAGAACTATGGACTTTACTGAAGAAGAACAAGAATTCGTAAACAGCTTAAACTTATTAACTTCTAAACCAGTTATATATGCTGCTAACGTTTCAGAAGATGATTTAGCTGATGAAGGTGCTAACAACGAATATGTTGCTAGAGTTAGAGAATTCGCTGCTTCTGAAAATGCTGAAGTTGTTGTTGTTTGTGCTCAAATAGAAGCGGAAATATCTGAACTTGAATCTGATGAAGAGAAAAAAGAATTCTTAGAAACTCTTGGACTTGAACAATCAGGTCTTGATAAATTAATCCAATCATCTTACTCATTATTAGGACTTATGTCATTCTTAACTGCTGGTGAGCAAGAAGTTAGAGCTTGGACTATAAAAGTTGGAACAAAAGCTCCACAAGCTGCTGGTAAAATACACAGTGATATAGAAAGAGGATTCATCAGGGCTGAAATAGTAAACTACAATGATTTAGTTGAATGTGGAAGTGTTGCAAACGCTAGAGAAAAAGGTCTTGTAAGACTTGAAGGTAAAGACAACGTAATGCAAAACGGA
>CALEBD010000338.1 GCA_937944945.1 uncultured Clostridium sp.
GTAAAATTATTTATATAAAAAAATAATATAATAGTATGAGAGCAAATTATAAATAATTGTCTATTACAATAAAATAAATGAGAGGTGTGATTTTTTATTGAGCAGTTTTATAATAAACGCATGTAAGCACTTTAACACAATTACTAAACATAGGCATAAAGTAATAAAACATTGCTTTAAGGCGGGGATTTTGTGGCAAGGTTGTCTACATGATTTATCTAAATATAGTTTTCATGAGTTTATAGTAGGGGCTAAGTATTATCAGGGGACTAGAAGTCCAAACGAAGCTGAAAGAGAAGCAAAGGGGTATTCATCTGCATGGATGCATCACAAAGGTAGAAACAAGCATCACTTTGAATACTGGACGGATTATAACACTAAAACTAGAACTATAGAACCAGTGAAGATGCCTATGAATTATTTGATAGAGATGTTTTGTGATAGAGTGGCAGCGAGCAAGATATATATGGGAGATAAATATACAGATAGATCTCCACTAGACTACTTTTTAAGAGCAAAAGGTAGAATGCAAATTCATCAAGAGACATCAGATGAGTTAGAATTTTTACTTGTAATGTTAGATGAAAAAGGCGAAGAAGAGACTTTTAAATATATTAAAAATATCAAAAAAACAGGATATATTATAAAAAATAAGGAATTAGCTAAATAAGTTTTTTAGCTAATTTTTTTAATTTCAAGGAAATTATGTATGTAATTGTAGTTTAAAAAAGGAAGGATATTTTTATACTTTAGAGAATTTAAGGAAAGAGGTTGTAAATATTTTAAAACTGATGAAGAGAGGTGATTTTTATGAGAAAAGTAATAAATTTATTGCTTGTCTTTATGCTAGGAACTACATTAGTCGGTTGTAGTAGTCAAATTAAGACAACTAAGAAAACTACTGAAAATAGCAATGTAAAAAGTGAATCCCAAACACAAAAAACTTACCATGATAAAGAATTTATAAATGATGTATATGCTTTAATAAGCAATTCCGAGCTAGATAAAGACTATAGTGATGTTGATTTTGATAATTTAAGTCAACAAGAAAAAGATAAAGTAATAAAAGACCAACAAATCGTATTTATACAGCAGAAAATCGATAAAATAAAGAAATATAAAAAATTAGATTTTAAAAATCTAGAGCTAAAAGAACTTGCGATTAGATATATAGATGTGTTAGAAACTCAAAAACAATTAATAGAAGATGATAAAGACACAAAAGTATTGTCAAATGGTGAAGAATTAAAAGGTGCACTAAGTTATGCATGGCTACAGTGTGAAGATGATGAATGTGAAATTATATTAGAATTGGCTAATAATCATGGACTTAAAATGAGCGAGCATCAGAAAAAGGATCTTGAGGATATTAGAAGTGAGGTTAAGCAGGAGATAAGTAATTATAAATCTTAAATCATCATATTAAGTATTATAAATATTCACTTTTACAATAATATACTAAGTGCACACTAAAATTATAGATAAGTAATATAAGTTTGTATGAATAATAAGTAAAAATAATCGAGGTGTAGAAAATGAATAAGCATCACAATCGTGTAGTTGTAAAGGTTGGAACTTCAACATTAACTAATGAAAATGGAAAGAGTGATTTGAGAGCATTTGATAGGCTCGCGTGTACTTTGTCAGTTATTCAGAAATCGAGTCCGAAGAGAGATTATTTGGTGATAATGATATGTTGTCAGCTGTTGTTGAAGTATTATGTCAGGCATCAAAATTAATAATTCTTTCTGATATTGATGGATTATACAACAAAGACCCACGTTTATTTCCTAATGCAAAATTAATATCTACAATAGATTGTATTGATGAAAAGTTATATGAATCTGCTGGTGGATCAGGTTCAAGTCGTGGAAGAGGTGGAATGATAACAAAATTACAAGCGGCGACATTAGCTGTTAATCAAGGTATTGATACAATTATTACTAACGGAAAACATCCTGAGAAAATTTATGATATTTTAGAAGGTAAAAAAGTAG
>CALEBD010000339.1 GCA_937944945.1 uncultured Clostridium sp.
TACTACTTATGAGATTATAGAGACAACACCTGTAATGGTCGTTAAAAAAGATAACAGTAGAGAACTATTTAATAGGGAAAAGATAAAAAGAGGTATAATAAAATCTTGTGAAAAAAGACCTGTTTCAATAGAACAAATAGAAAGCATAATTTCTTATGTAGAAAATGAAATAAATAAAAATTATATAAGCGAAATAAATACTGATAAAATCGGTGAAATGGTAATGGATAAATTAAAAGATATAGATGAAGTATCATATGTTAGATTTGCATCTGTATACAGACAATTTAAAGATATAAATACTTTTGTAAGTGAATTAAAAAATATTTTAATGGAAAAGGGAGATTAATATGACACAAACTATAATAGATAAAAAAGATTACTTAACTATAAATAAAGAAGGATTAGAATTTGTAGATATAGCTATTACAACTACTAATATAGATGCAAAAAATTTAGATGATGTAAATAATGCATTTAAAGATGTATTTACTTTAAAAAATTTAAGTAAAAATAAACAAATACATTCAAACATAGTAAATAAAGTAGATAAAGACAATATAGGACAAATAATAGATGGAGACGCCATAATTACAAACGAGAAAAACGTTCCACTTCTAATATTAACAGCTGACTGTGTGCCAGTGGTTTTAGTTGATAAGGTAAATAAGGCTGTTGGGCTTGTTCATGCAGGTTGGAGAGGGACATACGGCAAAATTTGTTCAGAAACACTTCAATCTATGAAAGAAAATTATAATACAAATACAGAAGATGTAGTTGCAATTATAGGACCATCTATCGGAAAATGTTGCTATGAAGTATCTTATGACTTAGTAGAAAAATTCAGTGCACTTCTTCCAAATGCAGATGAAAAAATATATGAAATAAGAGATGAGAAGTATTATCTTGATTTATGGGAAATAAATACCCAAATATTAAAAGAATTTGGAGTACTAAAGTCGAATATAATAAATATGAATATCTGCACAAGTTGTAATTGTGATAGATTTTTCTCGTATAGAAAGCATGATAAAACGACAAAGAGAATAGGAACCTTCATTGAGATAAAGTAAGGGGGTATTGTTATGGAGGAGAAAATATTAGTTATAGATGATGAAATGCACATAGTAGAGCTTTTAAAATTTAATTTAGAGGTAAACGGATATGTGGTTGACTACTCATTAGATGGTTTTGACGGATATCATAAGGCAAAAGAATTTAAGCCAAATCTAATACTTTTAGACTGGATGTTACCTAATATAAGTGGTATGGATGTATTAAAAAAAATAAGAAATGATGAAGAACTAAAAGATATACCTGTTATTATGCTTACAGTCAAGAATATGGAAAGAGACAAAGTTAAAGGGCTAGAAGAGGGAGCTGACGATTATATAACAAAGCCTTTCGGAATAAAAGAACTTTTAGCTAGAATAAATTCGGTTCTTAGAAGATATAATAAAACTGCAAATAAAGTAGAAGATATATTAAGTGTTAAAGATATAAAAATGGACTTAATAAAGCATGAAGTAACTAAAAAAGATAAGAAAATCGATTTGACTATTAAGGAATTTGATTTACTTAAATTACTCCTTCAAAATAAAGGAAAAGTACTTTCACGTAACTTTTTATTAGATAAAGTCTGGGGATATGAATATTTTGGAGAAACAAGAACTGTTGATGTACATATTAGATACTTACGAAAAAAAATTGAAACAGACGAAGAGAAATATATAGAAACTATTAGAGGAATAGGATATAAAATTAGTTAAAAGTTGAGGTAATACTTATGAATTCAAACTTACAGCAAGTAAATGGTGTATATTTTTTTATAATGCTTATTACATCAGCTTTAGCTATATTACTTATAAGATATACAGTAACACTAAGAAGATATCTAAAAGAATTTACTAGAGTTTCTAAAAAAGTAAGTAATAAAGAATTCCATACGAGATTTAATACATATGTAAAAGGTGAGCTAGGAGAACTATCTAAAAATTTTAATTATATGATTCAAATAATGGATAGTACAATTGAAGAAGTTGAATATAAGCACCTACAACTGACTTCCATTGTAAAAAGCATATCTCATGGCATTTTAGCAATAGACATAAAGGGAAATATTTTACTTATAAATGATATAAGAAATGCTAAAATGTGATCTGAAAACTAATGTAGAGGGATCAAATTTTAAATTTATCGTAAAAGATAAAAAAATACTTGAGATATTTCATAAATATGTAGGAAGTACTCAAAATGAAGTAATAGAATTAGATTTAAGAGATAACCTAGTATATAGGATAAAAATAGACCCAGTATATCTGCAGGATTCAAAACATGCGATAATAGGCTCTATTATAAATATTGAAGATATAACAGACCTTGTAAAATTAGAAAATATGAGACGAGATTTTGTAGCTAATGTAAGTCATGAACTAAAAACACCGCTAACATCAATAACTGGTTTTGTAGAAACTTTAAAAATAAATGATGAAATAGACAAAGCTACAAGAAATCATTTTTTATATATAATCGAAAAAGAATCAAACAGATTAAAAGGTCTTATTGAAGATATATTAATGCTTTCTTCAATTGAAAATGGTCAAGATTTATCATACGAACAAGTTAAATTATTTGATATATTTAAAGAAGTATGTGAAATTACACAATATATTGCTTCATCAAAAAACATAGAAGTATCATATGATTTTGAAGATGAAGAAGTACATATATTAGGAATAAGGGACAATATAAAACAAATCTTTTTAAATCTAGTAGACAATGGAATAAAATATACAATTCTTTGTATATTTTTCAATAATAGAATGCACGCTCTGCAAACATTCTATTATCATGAATCAAAAAAGTGTCGTTACAATGTTTCACGT
>CALEBD010000340.1 GCA_937944945.1 uncultured Clostridium sp.
ATAAAATCATCGAAGAAGGTATTGCTTACTATAAATCAACTTTACCATTATATGGTGTAGAACAAGCTAAAGTAAGAACTAGACTGCATTTAAAGAAGAAATACAGCCTAAAAATGTCTCAAGCTAACTATGTATTTACTGTAATTTGTAAAGCACTTAACAGAGAACCATAATGAGCGATTTTAAGAGACTTATTGAAGCACTCAATGCTGAATTAGAGGAACCTTATAGGTTTACTTTAGACAAGATTATATCTTCTGCAAATTTTGATACTAAAGTATTAGGATATGCAGATAGTGTATTGGATGATTGGGCAAATATACCACCTAATTTAAAATCTAAGATAGTTACTAGTAACACTTGTCTAAGTATCAATAAGTGGATAAATAGAAGACTGTGGATGGATATTCTTAACAATCTATTAGAAGATAAAATATTAAGTCTTCAGACTAGATTAGTAAGAGTAAGGATTGCTATTAATATGTCATTGAAAATGGCATATCCTCTCAATGAAGAAGAGAAAGAAGAATGGAGAGAACATATCTCAGATGTATTCTACAAAAGATGTCTAGCAGTAAATAATTATTATTGCAAAGAAATTATAAAACTTCCCTTCTGAATTTAAGGATTGTAGTTATTGGGTTAACTACAATCCACTAAAATTTAGCTATATGACACAAGAAATAATAGATCTAGTGGAGCAAGCTAAACAAGGTTCTCAAAAAGCATTTAGTAAGTTATACTATAAGTATAAAACTGATATTTGGTACACTATTATGGGTGTAGTTAAGAATACAGACGTTGCTGATGATTTAACATCAGTAGTATTTACTAAAGCTTATGAGAAATTATCTATGTATACTCAACATATTTCATTTAATATGTGGTTAAAAACTATTGCTGTTAATGCATCAATAGACTATATACGTAGAAATAAAAAAGAGCAATTAAATAATTATGTTGATGAAGATGAAAATCCAATTCAATTATCTGCATTAGAGAGAAGTCCTGAAGAAGATTTGATTCTAAAGGAAAAGTTAGATATAGTCTTACAAGCTATACCTACTCTTAAGAGAAAGTATAGAGATTTAATTAATGCTCGTATAGATGGTTTATCTTATAAAGAGATAGCCAGTAAGCTTGCAATGAATGAATTAGCTGTAAAAGGTGATTTAAACAAAGCAAGACAAAAACTTAAACAGAAAACAGATTATTAACAAATACTTTCAACAATATGACTAGTTTTTGTTTACTCCTTTTAGGAGCATTAGCATCTTTTATCATTTCTAGAATGTGTAAAAGTGCTAGTTTGTACGTATTCTTAGTATGCGTACTTTTACTAGGCTTTGTTGTAGGTACTGGAGTAAAAAAGGTAGTTGCAAATACCTCAGATACTCCTTCTCAAGAGTTAGTTGTTACTATGGCTCCTAATCCCACATCTCAAGGTTCTACTGCTTTTGTAGGGACAGTAGATAACCAATCTTATGAAATGGGTCAGGAAGACGGAGGTGAGACGTTAGTAACAACTGATAGAGAAGATATACCTACCATGCCTAACAATGCAGAGATAGAAGATGACAGTTGACTGCACTTAATTTCATAATTTAAGTGTATTAATTGTTAAGTTATTAATTTATTTAAAACATAATCAATATGGCAAAAAGAAATAAAGGTGGAAAGACTCCAAGTGCAAAAGCAGCAAGAAATTTAGAAGCTTTGAAAAAAGCTAAAGAAGCAGTAGAAGCTTCAGCTAAAGTAGAAACAACAAAAGTAGAAGATTCTAAACCAGAAGAAAAGAAGCCTGAAGAGAAACCAGCTGAACGAAAGAAAGGTGGTGTCTATCAGACTCCAATGGGTAAATCAGCATATGAAACTCATATGTTGTGCACAAAATCACCGTATATGAGTCTACTTTCTCTTAAGATTGAGAAAGACAGTAAAGGCATTGAAAATATCAAAGCCGAGTGGAAGAACAATGAAACTAGTGAAACTACTAGTGTTCTCTTCCCAGTATCTAATGTAAAGGAGGGAGACGGAATTGACGTCAAACGGATTAAGGAAGGAATTAAGAATCCTATTCCTGCTGAAGTTCCTGAAACTAAGCCAGTTGAGGAGCCAAAGAAGGAAGATCCTAAATCTACACCTACTGAAAAGAAACCTAAACAGCAGAAGCCAAAGAAGGAAAAAATAGAAGAAGTAGAAGCTGAAGAAATTGACATCAGCAATGCTCCAACTATTAAACCAGCAGCAGCTCCTGCGCCTAATATCGTAACTCAAAACAGTGACAGAATTGATGCAAATCACTCAGTAGATTTGATGAATGCAATTCTGAAACGCCGTGAAGAGATTAAAGACGATCGGGCAATGTATCAAGCAACAGGAAAACAGGCAGACCTTATGATGTTTGTATTGATTCAGAAATGGAATGACCAATTCAAGAATGATGCAAAAGAACAAGGCTTTACTGTGAACGAAGAAATGTTTGCATATTTGAATGAAACAGCTTCTTTGTTCCTCGGTGTTAATTTGCTTCCTAGCAAAACATCTGATGGACAGCTTGAGATTATCTTCAAAGATGCTGTCGCAAAGACAAATCCTGAAATGCAGAAAGCTTTAGAACAAGATGCTAAAGTTCCGCAAACTCAGGAAATGCCAAAACCCGAAGAATGTGTTACCGATGAACAGAAAGTAGCGGCAATGTGTACTATTATGAACATGCGGCACAAGCAGAAATCAGGAGGTATAGGTAAGAATGTAGCAAATATGATTGAATTTGCACGGGAAGCCTATAAGCTTGATAAAAATGCAGAACCAGCACAAGTATTAGCAACTGTATTGCTTAAGATGAAAGAAGCAGGACGGAATGCTACATTGCTTGAGGGTTGTGCAAATGCTATTTGGGGTAACCTAACAGGTAATTTGTCAGTTTTAGCATCTCATGCTTGGCTTAAAAATCAAT
This sequence comes from uncultured Clostridium sp., assembly GCA_937944945.1. Classification (GTDB taxonomy): domain Bacteria; phylum Bacillota; class Clostridia; order Peptostreptococcales; family Peptostreptococcaceae; genus Intestinibacter. Next base: position 2,960 of record CALEBD010000340.1, read on the forward strand.
TAACAACATACAACGATGCGCAAGTTGCTAATGTTGTGAAAGTATTCTTAGCTAAGAAGATTGCTGATGAAACTGCAAAAAACAATAACTACGAAGAAGAAGCAAAACGGTATTCTCAATTAATTAGTGGAACTAATGACGATCTGATCAATCGTATTATTACTTCTGCTAATAACGAAGGTAAAGATGAAGACAAACTTGTATATCCAGAAATCAAGGGTCTGAATCTTAAAGGTAAACACATTTCAGCAATAAAGACTGTAAACAATCTACGGATTGCTTATGGAGCAGAAATGAACGATAAGATGTTGAAACAAGTAATGCAGAAAGTATCTAGCTTGTACACATCAACCTCTTTGAATCCTCTTACTTTCTATATTGAGAAATCTGCGTATGCTACTAAAAAGTAACAATTAACGCATTATCAAAATGAGTAAAAAACCAACAGTTTTATTTACGCTAGCAATGCTAGCTTTCGGTGGATATGTAGGATTTGTAACTAACTATACAAACACTGCCACCGCACATGAGTATGTGATTCCGAAGTTCACAGATGTACCTCGGGCAAAAGACTTTAATATTGATATTAATTTGAACGATAACGCTATAAAATTAAATGGACAAAGCAACCCAGAACAAAATATCAATGTTGAAATCAAAAAGAAAGACAGTATTATCTATCTAACTTCTGTTGTAGAGAAGGAAGTACCTAAATACATTAAGGTAAGAGAACTGCCATCAGTTAAAGAGAATAAAACCACTTGTACGGATATTCTCCAAAGACTGAAACAACAACAATCAGAGAAGATGAATCTGAGTCGCAACTAGAACAGCCAATGCGATTATAGAGCTATAATGGTGTATATCCAGAGATATCTAAATCAAAGGATTAGAAAGTAAATGGTTAGATTGCTTTCTTAAAATTAAGATAGTACAGAATATTAGTAGGAATAGAGTATGGCTACAACTATAGGCTATTACTGAAAGTATAATAACTTATTGTGTTTATATACTATCTATAAACTGAAGAAGCAATAAGATAGAGGGAGAGCGTGTACAACCCTCTTGTTTTTGGTGAGAACCGACTGGAGACAGAAACAGAAGACGCAATTAGTAGAGAGCAGTCTACAAAATTAAACAGTACAAGGGGAACGAAATCCTCTTAAGTTACTCGCAGACTTATCATAGTTTGAATCAAGAAGGAGTAATAAACACGATGATGCCCAACAAATCGTAGTGTCCAAGACTACGTGCTGAACATTATCGAGCATATAACGCTCTAGGGTAGCTCCAAACTCCCCTTTATGGCATAGACCATATAAAAATGTCAGTATAGTATTCTATACTTATCTAAACAGTTATATTGTAACTTAATAAGTTTAGAGATAGTATATATGAAGGTACTTAATTATAATATTATAGCACTACTTATTGAAAAAATATTGATAGATTACCTGGATTAGGTGTAAAGCCTATGCACAATGTTATGTTAATCAGTACATAGCTAATCCTAAGCTTGTATTACTATACACTCCAGTATAGAGGGATAGAGTGACAAAGTGAGTAGTAGATTGTGTGCCTATTGGCTGAGTAGCAATGATCCAATATTAATAAATAAGGAATCCTGCAACGGACCTCTTTAGGAAATAAGGAGTATGTGAGTTCAAGTAATATTATAATAAACTCAGTTGTTATCTATCTGAGTATAAACCTAGAGTGCTTTGCAACAGGAATATAAAGATAACTAGCGGATGAAGTGCGCAATAACACTATTTCAATACTAAGTGGAAGACATAAAGCTTAGAAGTACTAAATAATTTTATCCAGAAGCATAACTGGAGTTTTATCAAATTTGCACAAGGTGAGATACTCTATCCTTAAGAGTATATGTGAAAGTAAGCATCGCCCTACTCCTAGGTTGAAGAGAAGCAGACACATTAAGAGACGGACACGAAGCAGACCGGAGAAAAATCTGTGCATTGCACTAAGTAGTAGTCTTAACGGGAAGTGACAGAATGTAAATCTATTTAGGAAGTCTCTATTTACGAGAGAATAAACATGTTTAACTTAACTAATGAGGAAGTTCAATGGTAGGTTTTAGGACGAGTAGTGATAAGAAGACGAAAGTAAATCCGAGCCACCCTCGACTGTACAATATAATTGCTGACATTTGAAACATTTAAAGTATATTGCGCAACAATATATGTAAAGTGACGCTGATTCCTTACATTAAAGGATGATAGGTGGAAATCCTAAAGTTATGTGCAGAATAAGAACAAAGTCGTAAGTACACGCAGCCTTAGAATAAACTATTAGGCTATAGAGTGGGTGTTTTGAAACATAAACAGCTCAAAATAAAATTCGGTAGAAGTATTACCGATAGTGAAGTAACAGTTGTAGGTTATGAATCATATACAGTACTCCTTACTATAATAGGAAAAAGAGCACGTTATAGTTGCTGTTAGGCTCTTTAAACAATCAGAAACTAGCATAGCATTCGATTTTCAGATAATTTCAGTTATAATGTTATTTGATGGGTATAAATCTCCTACCGTTGGAGTCCCGTTATACCTCTTTAGGTATTAACTAGCATAGCATTCGATTTTCAGATATCGAATTACATATCTTTTCATAGTTTAGTATTAATAATTTTATGAAGAACGGCTGACTCATCTGTCTCATGAGTAAAGTCCTACGGGGAATGCCGAGTGAAGTAATAACATCACGTTCTAGTAGTAACATTAATAATACAAAAGCTTATCTTATAGTTTTTCAGATTACTTATCAAATCTTAGCAGAATTTCGTTATAGAGTTTTACTGTTTGAATACAAGAAGTGGTTTTTAAGTTTTTAACAAACGAATAGATATTAGACACTATTCCACTTAGATAAAAGAACTCTATAGCTTACTTTTTAAATTAACTTAGTATTAACTTACTCTGTAGGTGGAATCAACCACGGAATCAAGAAAGGAGAGATTATGGAAACAACAAAATATGAAAGCGTGTTCAAAAATCCAGAAGGTTTTACTCAGCAAGAAATTACACAGTTACGTACTAAAGTAATTGCATTTAGCCGTGCTTTAGTTGGTCGGCGGTTGGCAATCCCCGTAAGTGATAATTTAGATTTGAATTACAAGAAAAAAATGGCTGGTGATATGCCAGGACTTGTACTTGCAAATCCGATGAAGAAGTATATGATTGAAACTGTTGATTTGTTCAACGTAGATATCGTGCGGACTGCAAATGGTAAGATTGTTATTATGTTTAATAATGACGAAAAGTTGCAGTTTGATTTACGGGCAGATGTAGATATCGTATTGAAAGCTGGTCCGAAAGATGTTCAAGATGCTATCTTGAAGTTTGAAGCAACTGGAGAACGGTCTCCGTTCTGGAATGTTAAAATGGTAACAGAAGTTGTCACTCAGTTGAATCAGAGTAATTTGACTGATCTTAACAATTTTATTGATGAATTGGCAAATCAGGGAGCTTCTCTGGAACAAATCAATAAGATTACTAAGGACGACACTACTGCTTACTACAAGAGCATCGACGAGTAATTAATCTTAAGTACACAAAACTATGGCAACAAGTAAAAAGCCAATAGATTCATATCACTTGCAGATGTTACAGCTAATTATGTCTGATCCTCGTATTCAAAATAATTTGCTAATGGATGGGAGCAAAACAATTAAAGTTAGATACGATGGAACAGTATTAATAGGACACCACAAATATGGTTGGGTAAATAAGTGGTTTAATTCCTATTATGTAATAGACTTTTTTAGTTTAGTACAAAGAATAGCTTTTATCATCACGGGTGTAGAAAGTAACAATTGTGATAAGTCAGGTTTGGTTGGGTTTCTGACAGAAGCAATTGATAAAGTACTTAAGAAAGATGAAAAAGAAAAAGTAATCGAGTTATTATTGTATTATTGTACATTACTTGATGAAAACAGTCCATTGAAATTGACCTATGATATTACAAAAGATGACCCAGGCTTTGACAAAAATATGGGTAATAACAGCAAGCGACGCAAAATGGTTGGGGTAGCAAATGCTTGCATAGATTTTGGGTATGAAAGAATACCCGTCAGTTTACATGTTGAAGGAGATTTATAATCGAATATATACATTTGGTTGGGTTCGTATTAAGTAGAAAATAATTGAAAATCAACATAAAATCAGTAAGAGTATATACATTTGGTTGGGTTCGTATATACTCTTACTTACTTGCCTCTGATAATGTTACTAAGGTAACTAAGTGTTGGAAAGCCGAGAGAAGAAGAATCGGATGCCGTATCGAGATGTGACAGAGGCGCTAACTCTTTGATCTTGTCTGTCTTATTTCTTAATTTTATTGTTATTTATATCAGCGGTCTGTGAAGATAGCTGATATTTTAAGTTATTAGACTTTGATCAGTCTATTAACTACACAGGTAGACTTTCTAATATACTATGTAATTAACTAATTGTCAAATTATTAAAATCAAGTATATATGAAAGCAAATAAATTTATTGAACAGCGTGATAAACTATCAGCAGATATTACTAAGTATTGGAATATCATTTCTATTGAAAATGTAGTAAATCGTAATTATCAACGTACTTATGATTTGAAAGAACTTTATAATACAATCAAAGGTCTTACAGATGATCGAGTAATTGTTAAATTAAAGATACTATGCATCAATATGGGTATAAAGAAATTTAGTGATTTACCGGCTGATTGTAATCAATTAGATGTATTTAAATTGTGTGAATTGCAAGAAATGAAAGTACATCTAAGTCGTATACGAACTTTGAATCCTGTTCTTA
>CALEBD010000341.1 GCA_937944945.1 uncultured Clostridium sp.
CCATACGATATAATTGCTATATCAAATACAATTTAAATTTGCTTAACTCATTGTTAGAATGAACCCTGGCGTTAGTCAGGGTTTTTTATTATCTATATAATAAGTGTTAATAAATGTTAACAGATTTTAACATTTATTTAATATACCGTTTATAGATACATAAACATTAAAAATAAATATTATGAGCTACAAAGTAATTAAGGAATTTGGTTCTGCTAAGAAAGGTGATGTATTAGCAGAAGATGAAACAGGTTTAGTGTCATTTAACGTTAGTGAAGATAATTATACTAGAATGATGTCTTTAGATTATGATACTGCGGATTACTTATGTGAAGAAGGTTACCTTTTAAGTGTTGATGATGAAAGTAAGTATAATGTAGATGCTACTTTAGAGCTCATTGATGACTTACTTAAGAAATACGAAAGTAACTTAAAAGAGACTAATGAAAAAGCAAATAAAGGTGAAATACAACCTTGTGTTAAGTTAGAAGCTGAGACTGTGTATTATAACTTAAATAAGGTTTTAAATAAAATTAAGGATACGTTAACAAATGAATAAATTGGTAAAAAGCGTAAGCAAAGCCGATTTAAATACAGAATTCTTAAAGAGCCTTAATGGTATACTTGATCTTACTGATAGGGAGCTAGAGTTACTAGCTACATTCATAGCAATAGATGTTAACACTCCTAAGCTCCCTAACATAAGTAAAAATGTAATATCTACTGAAAACAGAAAATATATTAGGAAAGTATTAGGTATTACTCCTGATAATCTCAGTAGATATATAGCTAGGTTTAAGAAGCAAGGTATATTAGTTAAAGGTAAGATTGAAGATGAAGTTGTAGTAAATAAGGCGCTTATACCTGAAATAATCGGCGATAGAGTACAGATTACTATAATATTAAGAGTAAATAAAGATGAAGATTAAAACAACAATAGTAAGACCTGGTACTATATTATGTTGGAAAGAATATAACATATTTACCAGATTATGGAATAAATTAAAGAAAAAGGATTTGCCTTATAATAAGTTTGAGATCATTCCTATTAATGTAGAGCTACTTACGATAGATGAGTATAATTTTATTGCGTATACTCCTATACGCAAGTACAGTAAACAGGAGATACACAAACTACAATCTGTTTATGATATAAATGATAGAAATTGGGAAGATATCAAAGCTATAATCAATATAGTAAGGCCTAATACATTTAATGATTCTTCTACTTTAGAAGAATGTAAATATTACAAAAAGATAGATTTAAATGAGGAATCAAGTGAGTATATATACTGAGCTAAGTAATAAGTATAACATACCATATCCTATTATAGAAGTAATATGTAACAGCCCGTTCAGATTTACTAATAGTATCATCTCTAACTTAGATCCTAAACCAGTTAGATTCTCTTACTTAGGTAAATTCAAATTAAAGAAAAGATATGAAAAAGAAACCGTATGATGTTTATAGTCCTAAGATATACCCTAGACTATTATTTGTAAGTACTAATATTGAGGATTTAGATAAATATTTTATATTTCTTGATGTATATGGTAACAACGATGGAAGCGAATATAATAAATTACTACAAGAAATAGATAAATATGATGGTGGAATGGTTACTTGTAAAGTAATACGTAAGAGTGATAATAAATACGGAGTAATAGTGATAGCTGTTGCTAATGCAGAAGATATTACTCCAGACATGATTCCTCATGAGGCAGTACACGTTGCGGATTACTTTTGTGAACAATTAGGCTTATATACACAAGACTTTAAAGATGGCAATGAAGCGTATGCCTACTTAGTAGGATGGGCTGCAGGAAATATAAGTAATACTATCTGTAATGAGTTAAAAAACAAAGAATATGACAATTGAAGAAAGTAAAATGATGTGGAAATTAGAAGTGGAAAACAATAAACCACTCTATGGTTCATTTAGTAAGGAAATGAAGCGCCTATATAACAAAGTAGATGAATTAATTAATGAAGGCGTAATTACTTATGAAGATTTCACAAATGATGTAATTGACAGTATTACTACTACTATAGTAGATAATGGGAAGAGTAATGCAGAACCTAGTAGAGCCGATCAGGTAAATGCAATGTGTGACATGCTATTTAAGAAGTATGAAGAATATAAAAAAGTAGAGCATACAGGAGGAGATAGAGAAGTTTTAGCAGATAATACAGAATTATCAAATAAAACCAGATTATGTGAATCCGAATGTACCGATGGGACGTGCTAAGGAAATTATAGCGAGATTATAGAAAGAATATTATTTAGGTTATTTAATTGATTGATTATTATGGTTAAGTATATTTGTTCAGTAGATAGAGGCACCGTTATTAGTTACGATAAAGAAGTAGAAAATGTTAGCTTACTAAATCCTTTTTATGTAGACTATACGTGGTATATTCCTGAAGATGGAGAGTGGATCTATACAAAGAAAGATGGTTCTAAAGAGAGAAGGAGTGTTACTAAAGGCACTATGGTAATAAAATTGTATCCTATAGATAAAGAAAGTGATGCAGAGTACATCTTTATTGAAAATGATGAAGTAAAGAATCACTATAACAGATTGCTAGAAAAGGAGCAAGAAAAAAAGAAATCTACTTCTTGTGATATTGATTGTGATTGTAATTGTGAACCTGTACAGTATGATTGCTAATATGGATAAATTATTGATAGATCAATACGGTAATGCTATTTTATATAAAGTAGATACTAATAGCATTAAAAATGTATCTGATAACTTTGAATGTAGAACTATGTATGTTGCATAGTAGGATGGTCAAGTAATAACAGAAGAGGAAGTAATAGACTATAAATTAGGGGATATTATACTTATACTAAGTAAATATGATTCTATAAGTAATAAGTGGACGCTAAAACCAATAGTCTGTTCTGATGCCTTTGCTAAAGACGATCTTATAAGATGGAGTAAAGAAGATAATAAACAAGTTCTTACGAATGAAACTATTTGATCTTATTGGAGGTAAAGTAAAAATACACCCAGATGCTATAGGCATCCCATGCTTTAGAAGAGTGTGGGATGCAGATAAACCTGATAAGGAGCATGCTACTAAAGTAATAAGTTACATTGTACTTATGAATAAATGGGATAGCCCTTATGTACAAAGTATGGATGAAGACAGTAGAGAACTTAAACTGAAAAAGGAAATATTCGATGATGAGAATTACAAATTGACGGCAGAAGAATTGATTTGTGAAGATGGATATAAAACCTTACTTAATACTAGAGCTCTACAAATGTTAAACAATATGCGTCTAAAGTTAGATAGTGTGAGTAAGTACTATAAAGAGTCATTAGACGATACTTTAGATGAAAAGAAGATTAAGGACTTATTAGCTGGCATGACTTCCGTTGGTGGAGTACTTAAGAGTATTGATTCACTAGAAACAATGGTTAAAGCTGAAGAATTAGCTATAGGTAAAGTTAAAGGAGATGCTAAAGTAAATCCGTATGAGTTGGCGAAATAATACATTAAAATATAACTAAATATTAACAACACGTTATAGTGTATAAATAAAAATATTATGAATAAGAAATTTACGATTACTATAGATTTGACTAAGGATACAGAAGAAGTGTTTAGACAGATTGAAGAAGCTTCGGAATATTTGAACAAACCTGTAAAGAAGTCATTATGGCAAAGAATTAAATCTTGGTTCTAAACCATCAGAACCCTTACGTGGAGGGTAAGAATATCCACGTGATATTGCCCTATGGTGTAATGGTTAGCACAGGAGGCTCTAACCCTCTTAGTCTGCGTTCGAGTCGTAGTGGGGCTACCAATAACGGTAAGTTTGCAGTAGCTGTGGGTAGTATCCGAACTTCTGAAATATGATAAGAATGACCCTCTACTTACCGTTAAAAAAAATACTAGTCCTTTGAAACTATAATAGCAGAAGGAAACTTGTTGGATAGGTAGTTATCGTGAACAGGTAGTCTGGGGTAATGTTAGCCCAGGTGGGGAGTACTAAACATACGGCGTATAAACCCTAGCTCAAGAAACTAGGTTACAGCTACAGAAATTTCCCCAATAAATTTTTCGTAATTAAAAGAATTTAAGTTATAAATTATTATCTGAATAGAAGGGGTTCGTTGTGAAACGCGCCCCTTTTAAATATATAATATGGTAGACTTTAATAAGAAAATTATAAATTCAAACAAATTTCGCTAGGCCGCATTAAATTTTATTAATACCGGTAGTTATTGTAATTTTCCTGAATCTACTTCAGAATATTTTAAGTTCTGGGATGAGGAAAGTAAAAGATGCGTAGATGGTTATACTGCTGATGATGGAGATTTCATTAGTGGGTATAACTATTTTTATTTAAACTATTGTCCTATATCTCGTATAGTTAACCATATTACAACAGATGAGTTTGGAAAGACTAAAGTAAAGCGTGTTAATGAAGTAACGTTTCCTGACTTCTGGGATTATGACTATTACTATTTTAATGCAGTATAGGAAGCCCAAGAGTAGGGTAAACATTTATGCTTACTTAAGTCTAGACGTAAGGGTTTCTCATACAAAGGCGGTTCTATGGCATGTCGTAATTTCTATCTAATACCATACTCTAAAACCTTCATATATGCATCAAATAAAT
>CALEBD010000342.1 GCA_937944945.1 uncultured Clostridium sp.
AGAGATTGCCTTATACTGGAGTAGTATATAATAATACAAATAGTAGACCGCGTAGTTTAGTAAGTATGATGAAACCATTACAGTATATGTATATTGTACTATGGTATAGACTTGAGCTTGCTATGGCTAGAGATAAAGGTAAAGTAGTAAATATGGATATTACTTAGATACCAAAATCTATGAATATAGATGTATCTAAATGGATGCATTACTTATCTGCTCTTGGTGTAAACTTTATTAATCCGTATGAAGAAGGATGGGATATACCTGGTAGAGAAGGAGGTAAACCTAGTCAGTTTAACTAGATTACAGCACTTGATCTTACTATGGCTAATACTATAGACTAGTATATTAATCTTATGGATAAGATTGAAAGTATGCTGTCTGAGATATCTGGAGTTAGTAAGCAAAGAGAAGGGTCTATTTCATCTAATGAATTAGTAGGTAATGTAGAACGTTCTGTAGTACAATCTGCTCATATTACTGAGCCTTGGTTCTGGACACACAATTAGGTAAAAAAAGAGTGTATTACTATGTTATTAGATACAGCTAAATATGCTTGGAAAGATAATAAGACTTGTATCTAGTATGTACTAGATGATGCAACTAGAACATTCTTAACTTTATCTGATGATTTCTTCTATGAAGATTATGATATATTTGTAGAAGATACTACTAAGAATCAACAACAAATCGAAGCTCTTAGAAATCTTATGCAGCCTGCTATGCAAAATGGTGCTAGTTTGCTTGATATTGCTGAAATCATCACCATGGATAATGTTACTATGATCAAGAATAAACTTGAAGAAATAGAACAGAAAAGAATGGAACAACAACAACAAATGGAACAAGCACAAGCAGAAAGAGAACAGCAATTAGTTCAAATGCAGAATGAGGTTAAGGAAGAAGAACTTATGCTTAAAGAAGCTGAATTAGATCTTGAAAAATATAAGATTGATACAGATGCTTCTACTAAGATTACTGTTGCTCAGATCAATGCATATAGGGGTTCTGAAAATATGGATCAAGATATGAATGGTATACCTGATCCAATCGAAATAGGCAAACAAGCAATTGAACAACAGAAGGTTAATTCTGATGCAGCATCTAAACAATTTGAGTTGAATAACAAGAAGCGTGAGATTGAAATGAAACGTGAAATTGAGAATAAGAAAATTCAACTTGAAAAAGATAAGATGAAGCAGGAAATGGAATTACAGAAACAAAAAGATGCAGAAGCATACAAGAGAGAACAGCTTAAAGCACGTACAGCTCTGAAGAATAAAGTAACAGGAGAGAAGTGATATGAAGATAATTAAGAATAAGTTTATACCTTTTAAGGGTTATAAATTGATAAATCTGTTTGGTGTTATATTCCAAAGAAATGACGCTGTGGTTACAATGACAGAGTATAACCATGAGAAAATCCATTTGAAGTAGATGCAAGAAATGTTGTGGATTGGTTTTTACTTATGGTATGCTATAGAATATCTTTGTATAATGCTGTCCTGTAAATGGAATAAACAGAGTGATAGATATCACGATGTTAGCTTCGAAGAAGAAGCACACAACAATGATAAAAACCTAAACTATTGTAAAGAGCGTAAGCACTATGCGTGGTTTAAGTATTTAAAAATAGGTAGTTATAAAAGTAAAAAGGAGAAATAATTATGGCTTGCAAAGGTGGAAAGAAAACTAAAGGAAAAGGTGGAAAAGGTAGTAAATAATGAGCAAATTCCTACCGTTAAAGAAAGAATTGATATATTCATATAGAAGTTGTTAGACAACGGATTTGTTGAATGCGATAAGGAAGAGGTAGATTCATATATAATGTTCTATGTAGGTACTCCGTTAGATACACGAATGTTTAGTAAAGATGTCATCTACATACTTATCTCTGAATCTACTCAAGAAGCAGAAGTATATATGGATAAAAATCAATTCTTAGGTAAGAGAAACTTTACAGATTTTGTATATGGATAAGGAAGAAGTACTAAGACAGTTGCAAGAATTGCAAGAAAAATATCCTGAGAATCTCAACGATAATTACAGGTGTTATTGGTGGTGCACTTGTGACTTAGATGGAAATATATTAACATATTATTTAACATTGCGTGATAATAT
>CALEBD010000343.1 GCA_937944945.1 uncultured Clostridium sp.
TAAAATTATTTAATTCAAAGAAAGAATAATATTCGCAATTATCAATCAGCATTGATGTCCATACTAATAATAATATCACTTCTTTATTATTAACATTTTTTTTGTTTATGTAATATTTACCTGGCTTATTACAAAGTAACACTTCAAAATCTTTCAAAGTAGCTATAATCTTATCTATAGAATGGAATAAAGTTGTTCTTTCTCCCCATTCATCAAATAATTTTTGCTTAATTTGACTTAATGTAATCTCATCCTGAAATTCTGAAATCTTACCAAGCAATTTACACATATCTCTAAAAACAGGATAAGCCGCAAGAATCATACACCAATGTATTTCAAGTCTATATTCAGGATATGTATTAAACAAGTTTAATGCAACGCTTCTAATCTTTGATGTTACTTCTCCATCATATACCCAAATATTCAATAATATTTCTCTTGTTTTACGAAGATTTGTTGGACTATTAATTTCAAAACTAAGATAATCATTTAATTGTTTTTTTATATCTTCCGTCGAAAGCCCTTCGTTTATTAATTCTACCGTTTTATTTAACCACATAATTTTAATATTACGTGACAATCCTACCATTTTAGCCATTATAATCCTCCGCTTTTATTTTGATAAAAGGTACTACTACCTCATCTAATGTAATCCCTCCATGACTCATTACCTTTTTTCCTTTGGTATCTAATGATGTTCCAACATCACAAACAAGATAATTTAAATCTTTTGTCAAATAGTACTTTGGATAATCAATCATTCCATATTTAGAAATGATAGAAGATTTATCCGCAAAATCTTTTAAAACCAACATTCGACGGCTCTTTGTTTCAACTTCTACACCTGCCCCCATAAATTTACCTAGACCAATACATGGTGTATTACCATGATCGGCGGTGATATAAACATCATATCCAGATGCAAGCATTTTTTTAGTTAGTTGAACGAGTTTTCTTTGGTTCGCTAAAACTGTTATATCATTATACATTCCAATTCTACCTTGATGTTGTGCATGAACTAAATCATCTACGTCATTTATAATAACTGTAGCACAACGAACCAAGGAACTAAATGTTGTCTCATAACCTCGTTCATAATTAATCTGTTTTTCTTTAAAACCTAATTTCTTTGCACAATTAATAAACTCCTGTTTTTCTTTATTTTGCCTCCAAGGATTTATCAACTGACTTGGGTATTTATTTGATAGTAAGCATTGTCTAGAAATAGATGTAGTTGTTGGAATCATAGCCATTACAGATGTTTTATTATATCTAATACCTTCAAATGATCTTGATATAATATTCCAGTCAAACTCAGACATTCCATCCATTACTATCAACACAAATTTATTACTGCTATCATTGATATAATCCATAACCTTACTCACTAGCACTGGTGAATCCTTATCAAGACTTTGAGATATCTTACCAAAGTTATTTAATACATAATCACAGAACTTTTCATTTATATCAGCTGTATCAACATAAATATTGTATCTAGCGGCCAATACATCAATAATAGCTTTTTCCTGTGCAATAACAAACCAGTCCTTATAGGTAATTGCATCTGTTACATTTTTTTGAATAGATTTAATTCGATATTTTAAGTAAATAAGTATATTTTCTTTACTATAAACTTTCATACGAAAAAATGTATCAGTCTGTTGCTTTTTCTGTAAATTATCAAATACATCTCTATAAGCAATACAAATCAAATCTAAATCAACCTTTGACTTTCCTTTAAGTTGCACTGAATTTAATTTTGGAAATAGTCCACTTAAAGATAGTACATAACTATGAAAGTTACACCATATATCATATGGAATATAACAATGTGAATCTGCAATAACAACGAGTTTATTAACTGTACTTTTAAATTTTTTTTCATACTCTAAACGAAAGTTAAGATCATCTTTATATTTTATTACTTTGAAATCGTGTTCCTTAAAGCTAGCACTATAATTTGTAATTTCTTCAAGATTATCATTATCTATGATAATAATTCTGTCATTGTACTGTGCAGAAGATTTCTCATACACATAGTTTCCAAACACAGACTAAACCTCCAATCTCACCATTATCATCAATCTGAAATCAGGATATATTTGCTTTCCTATCTCATATTTCTGTTCTATTGTTTGCTTCTCATTTTGAATCTTTGTAAATTTTGATTCACGAATATTTTTAATTCCAATATGTTCAGCAGCTTCAATACGAAGTTGTAATGCATACATATATTTATTATAATTTTCCTCATTCTTTTGAAGTTGTTTTTCCTTCAAATCTAAGAACATATCATAAGCAAAATCCATACTCATTTTTTCAAGCTTATCATATACATCTGGAGTAATATTAGGAATCCTACAAACACTTAACTTAGACTTTGGATCAAGAAATATATCCATTATACGTTTTCCTGCCATAGGACGTAATACAAAATCTTCATTTATAAAAATAGGAATAATTCTTTGGTCTATGTCACCATCAGATAATGATAACTCCCATAACATAAAATATCCAGCCTCATTAGGAAAATTTTTTATATCAACCGACAAAATTGGTGAAAACTTATCATGAACAATATTAATCTTTAAATGTTTAATAATTTCTTGATTTGTAATGCTGATTCTATCTATAAATTTTGTTTGTATACTTTTCCATGCATTGTAATACATCACCATCAATCTAAGTGCTGAATCACTATCAAAATTAGAGCTTTGTCCAACTAACTCAGTTAAATCTTTTTCCTCACGAATTATATCTTTATATTTCTTAGAATTAATTAGTTGTTGCTTCATTTCTGATTCTACCGTATAAATATTCTTATTAATTTCAGAAGGATTATTAATAGAAGACATATAAGCCTCGGTAAAATCAATTTCAGCAACTTCACTATCAAGAACATCAGAATATTTATCTACTCCCATTTCTTTTAAAATAACAGATAACTTTTCTTCCAAAACCTCACGTACTCTATTTTCTATAGTATCTCTAATGGTGAAATTATATATATGGACATCTCGTTTCTGTCCAATACGATCAGCACGACCACATCGTTGTTCAATTTTCATTGGATTCCAAGGAAGATCATAGTTAATAATAATATTCGAGAATTGTAAATTTAACCCTTCACCACCAGCATCAGTTGAAATAAATATATTAGCTTCATCCTTAAATACACGCAATGCTTCATTCCTTTCATCAATGCTCATACTACCATTAAGTACAGAAACACTATAATTTTTTGCTACTAATAGATGTTGTAAATACTGTTGTGTAGCCACAAACTCTGTAAAAATTATAATTTTTTGTTCAGGATCTTCACTAATAAGTTTATCAATTATATCAATAAGTTGCTCCACCTTAACATCAGGATATTGAAATTCTGCCTGCTTTGCTACTGAAATAATTTTTTCAAGTTCGTAAATTTCCTCATACATATCTAAAGAAATAGATTCAATGGCATAATCAATACTATCTTCCATATCAAGCTCAGCAATATCTTTTTCTATCAAAGAACCAACCTTCGTATTTTGACTCTTAAGTACTTCTAATCTACGTTCCAAGCTCTGACGTATTGCTGATGTACTACTGGTTACCATACGTTGCATAATAATAAGTAAAAAAATTAGGCACATATTTTTCTTACGATTTCTTAGTGCTTTATTATATGTTTTTGAAACATATGAAGTAACCATTTCATACAATTCACGTTGTAAAGTATGTCTTTTATCCCATGTCAAATTTATCAAATGAGTAATTCTATTTTTAAATAACTTATTTCCATTATTATCAATTGCTTCTCTCTTTTCTGTACGAATCAAATAAGGAGCTACTTGTTCCTTTACAATAGATTTAGCATTTGGGAATGCTTCCTCATCTAATAAACGAACCAATCTTAAAAAAGGTTCTGTTTTCCCATTATGTGGTGTTGCAGATAACAACAACAAATAAGGGCTGGCTTGAGATAATAAGTAACCTAGTTTATATCGTGCAACTTCACCAGAAGAACCTGCAACACGATGCGCTTCATCTATAATAATTAAATCCCAACCACTATTTATAATGGAATATATTCTTTTCTCATTATATTTGTCAACTTTTTCTTGTGTCCAGCCAACATGTTTCTTAATAGGTTTAATAGAATCCATTGGTGAAATAACTTGGTCATATTGCCCATAAATATTCTTGGAATCATTTAATCGTCGAATAGTATCATAATCTGATGGTAAAATTATATTAAATTTTTCATTAAATTTCTCTTGCATTTCTAATTCCCATTGTGTAACAAGACCTGTTGGACAAACTACTAAAATACGCTTAACTAGCCCGCGCGTTTTTAATTCTTTTATAATCATTCCTGCTTCAATAGTTTTACCAAGACCAACCTCATCTGCAAGAATATATCGAATTTTATTACTCTTCATTACTCTATTCAAAACGTGGAGTTGATGTGGTAATGGAATAACACCACTTGATAAAGAAGAAAGTATTCCACTTGCAGTCTCATTTTTAATTTTTGAAAGTAATGTCACATATCGAAGATAATTTTCATCATATGTATTAGTTATACCCTTACAATTCAATTGCTCTTCTGTTACTTTATAAACCTTTCCAGTAGAAGTATTAAATACACGATAAGATAAATATCCCCATGCTTCAATTTTCTCTAGTATCTGCACATTTGATCCAGTTTTTATTTCAAAAGCAAAATCTCCTATTTTATACATACAATCATTCTCCTATTTTACATTTGATGCAGATATTTTATTTTCACTTCTTACATCAATCAAAACAATATCAGGACATTCTGATAACTGTAATTCATCTAAAACTTTTGTTAATTTCTTATACTCAGTATCTGTAAAAAACATAATAACCTTAATTGCTCTATTTGTGTCTGATGCCTTCTTGTAAACTTCCACCTGTTTTTCAAGATTTTGCTTCAACTTAGAATTTGATGCCAACTTAAATTCTACTAAAGCAGAATTTGATTTTCCATATGAAATCTTATAATCAACTGGACCTCGTCCATTGTTAACTTCTCTATTTACATCCAATGGAGATCCAAACCATACTAATCGAAACATAACTTGTAAATCACTTTCACGCTTAATCGGTGTGCCATTCAAGTAAAATATCTTATATCCATCTTGATCCTCTATTACGTGTTTTAAGTAAAAAACTCTTTTCATTGCTTCGTCATAGGCATCTGGATTTACTTTATAAAATTCAGTATTCTTTTGAAGTACTTTTACTAACTGTGAAAGTTGTTCATTAAATAATGTTTGAACCTCAATTACTTTTTCTTTACTAATAGATGTTGCTTCTCTTTCGTGTTCCTCCTTATATTTCATATAGTAGTCAATTAGCTCAGGATGAGTTTTAATAAGAACTTCTGCTGCATGATTTTTTTCTGTCTTTGATAATTTTTTACCATCACTACTTAGTATATGATTAAAATATGAATTTAGTTCAAATCTCAATGCATCATCAGAAATAGATGGTGCTATTTCTTGCAAATTTTTAATCATGTCTTTACGATTGATAAATGTATCATCACGAGTAAGTATACTTTTAGGTGTAAGTAATACAAAATCATTTTTAAAACTTGGCAAATAATATGTCTTTGAATACCAACTTTTTGTTTTATAATTAAAGTCTACTTTACTAATATTAAATTTTTTACATTGATTTGGATTTAAATATTTTCTTGCAAAGTTTTGTGTATATTCTAACAAATATTTTTTTGCAAAATTAGTTGTAAAATCACTAATTTTATCACGACCAACATTTGGACTAATTAAACATAATTTTTCCATATGTGCTTCTTGTGTTATAGTTTCTTTTCCAAATGATTTAAAAATAGAATTTAACCCATCATAAAGTCCTTTTGCAAAATTTTTTCCCAAACCTCTACCAGAGTTACCATCTAGGCTAAACCCAAGCCATGTTTGCTTAACTTCCGAAAACATAAACCATGCTTTCATCATTCCATCAGAAAAATTCGATGATTTTTCTGATTCAATCTGTAAAAATTTCAAATAGCTAATCATCTCGTTATGAATAGCATTCAATTCTTTATCTTCACTGTTAAATAAAAGAAATGGGTCAATAAACAATGGTAAATCATTTATAAGTGAAATATTAACCGCTCCATATTCCTCTAACAAATCCTCATCAACATTAAAAAAATCTGAAAAATAAATGTTTATATTGTCCATAGACCACACTCCTATCTCTATATTCTACTTAAACTAATATCATAATACATTAATAAATTTGAATCTTCCTGAATAACTTTTTCAGGTAAACGTTCAGCTAAATCAACAATAGCTCGATAGTTTTTATCCTTCCACAATTTTGAGAATCCAACACGAATTGCTTCAGAACGGAATAACTTTAATTTCCCTTTACTATTCAAATAACCTTCAAATTCTTTCATAAGATTCTTTTCACGAAGTTTAGCAACATCACCTTCTTTTGTAATATCAGGAATATACCATCTACCTTTTTCATCTTGCAAAAAATTTTCTTCCAACAATACAGATAGTTCTGGCATATTTTCAAACTTATCAATAGACTTTACTTCTTGCATAAATTTAGGTTGTAATTCTTGATAAGTTTGCGGTCCTATAAATTCTTCATTTAACTGTTGATATAACCACGAAATAGCTGTCTTTTCATTAGTAACAAACATACTAAACTGAATAGGTTCAATATCTGTTTTAATACGTACAGTATCATATTCATTAACTTGATCAGGCAAAAAATACATTCCATCTCTTTTTAAAAATTTTTCATCAAGTCCTCTATAAAAATCTGTAGCATCAATTGGTACAGAAATACCTTGCATAATATGATAAGCTACCATACGGTCAAATAATAAATATCCTTGTCGTTCAGTAATAAATTCTATCTTTCCACTATTAATTACAACCACTGGTATATTTTCAAGATGTTGGCGAACAAATTGCCATACAGTATCAACTGTTCCTGCATTTTTTATAAAATATTTTTGAAATTTTTCTCGCGGTTTATATACAGATATCACCAAATCTTGTTTGACTGAAGCTGAGTTATTAACCTGTTTAAAACTACCTTGCTTTTTATCAAGAGTTCGAACATCTGCTATGATAAAACCTGATCTTAAAAGTGCTTCTTGTATAGCATTCCAAACAGCATTTTTTGAATTATGAAACTCAACTGTCATCCAATGCCCTGGTTTCAAAACTCGATAGTATTCAGAAAAACAACTTGTCATCAATTCTTGATATTCAATAAGTCCTTTATTTTGGGACTTATTCATTATCGCTTCTTCATTAGTTTGTGTTTTTATACGTAACCATGATTCCCAAATATAATTTAACTCCGAATACATTAAATTATCACCAAATGGAGGGTCAGTAAAAATATAATCTATGCTATTTGTGGGAATGTTACCAATATCAGTTAACGAAGCACAATTAATACAAACATTTTTATCCTTTACCTTCCAAGCATCAAATATTTTTATCTTATTCTTTATTAAAGAAAAAATAGATGTTTCATATGTACATGAAGAAATATACAAAGTTCCCGAAAGTGGTCCAGCTTGATTCTTACTCCACTTAAATAATTTCGATGCCCTTTGAAGAATCGAGGTGAATAAAAACTTCAACTGAGTATCATTTCCAATTTTTTCGTACAAACAGGATAACATTAATAAATTTCTTTTTGTAAAGAAATGATGCACATGAGTAATTCCTGATTTGTAATTTCTACTACTTTCACTACCTTTAGGCATTTTATCATTTGGAATCCAAAAAGGTATCGTCATAGAATTAATCTTTTGAATTTTCTCAATATCATTTTCATCAGGTCTTTTGGTAAATCGTTTCCCTTCATAAGTATAATTAATCAAAACTGGAACTTGCTTATTTATACTAATTGTATCATTTAAAATATCATCAAAAATGATGTCTATTGCTGACTTACAATCACCTTTTTTCAACGACATACTGCAATAAGAACACTCAAAAACTTTTTTAACTTTACCTTTTTCTCCATCTACAGCAGCATTCCAAAAAACAATTTCATTTCCACAATGTGGACAAATTAAAACATCCGACCAAATAGTATAATTAATTATACCTTTAGTATCAATTTCCGACAATTTCATTCCACTTGTGTGATTAGTTTCATAAACCCATCCATATTCATTCCTGCATTCAGTTAATATTCTATATAATTTAGATTTAAATTCATCTAAATTAATATGTGAATTATAATTATATGTTAAAAAAGATGCCATCGGAGACAAATCATTTAATATTGCCTTTCTTATACCAAATTCAACACTAGGCATTTGATTCATATATTCATATTTATCCTCTTCAGACAGCAAACCACACATCTGGGAAGCAACACCAGTCATACCAGTTCCACTAAATCCATCAAAAACAATATCACCAGGTTTTGTATAGTGTAATATATAACGCATTATTGCCTTATAAGGAACTTTTGTATGATATGCATGAGCCATATAAATCGGGTCTGTTTTTCCCTCGCTAACATCTGTGGCAAAAGGTTCTCTATGATAGTCATCTGAAAGCTCATCATATGGAGTTCCATTTTCACGAATAAATTCCTCAATAAATGGATTTGGACAAGCCGTATAATAAGGCGCATTTGACAGAGCAATAATATCTTCATCTGTTCCAATAGGGAACCCCTCTATATGACGAACTTTATCTATATCTTCTTTTGTTAATTTTCTCGGTTTCATAGATTATTCCTCACTTTCCCTTCTTTTTACAACAATACGTAATTTGCTTAAATCTTTACCATTAATATAACTAAATATTATTTGATTAATTTTTGACTTAAATGTATCCACATCACAAGGAGGCATCTCATCTAATTTCTGCACCAAATCTTCTACTTCAATGACTACTGGTTCAAATCCCTTTAGCAATGTATTGATACTATTTACAAAGAAATCATCAACTTGCTTAGGTAGTACTTTGCTGAAAACAAAATCATCAATAACTTGTGCTTGTTGAGTTGTTAAAAATTCTTTTTGATTTAATACAAGTGGGTCAGAAATTGTATTAATCAACACATTTGTCCATTCTGAAATAAGATTATTAATTCTATTTTCAAAATTATCTAATTGCCCAAATACATTCTTTTCTTTATCATTTAAACTAAATCTGCAGTGTGGACACATATGTGTTGTTTTTAACTCTACTGTTGTAAGTTCATAACAAACTTTTAAACTTGCTATATCTTGTTCTAATTCAGTTAATTTTGCGGCAGATAGAATATCAATTGTACGAAGTTTTCTTAGATTTTCAAGAGCTCCACTTTCTTGAATTATTCCTCTACGTTTTGCTTCATCAATATTTAAACGTTTCTTATTATGTTCTTCAAAATAAATATCAATATATTCATCTTTAATCTTTGTAAGAGCAATATTTACCTTTTGTGATGCAACATTTCCCTTAACTCCATTCATAATATTGTCTCGTATTAATCTAAATTCACCCTTTGCATTTTCAATATTTGATTTAAACTTCGCACTAATATCTATAAGCTCAATGTTAGAGATATATGAAACAATATCTGCACATTCATTTTTAAAAGTAATATATTCATAAATCACAGAAACTAATTTAATTTGTTTTCCTAATTCCTCTATATCATCATAACTTAATTTAAAATTATTCAATTTTGCAGGTGTATTAAATTTAACATTATAGTTACTAAACTCATTTTTTACTGCTATACAAGTATTTCTAAGTACTTTAATTTGTTGTGTGTTTGTCAATGGTTCACCCCATAATTCAAAACCGTTTATCAGTTTCTTTTCTGCTGCAACAGCAGAGCTGCATAAATCTTGTGCTTTTTTGAGTAATTCTTCAATAGCTTTTTCACGATTATTCGGATTGTCAAGCAATACAGGATTAATACCTAATACATCAAATAACTTTTTCAACTCTGCCATAGAAATTTGAGCAGGTCTGGAAATGTATTTAAATTCATATAAATCCAATGCATTAATTTTCGGAACTTTATCTAAATTAGCTGCTGTAATTGTAGTACCATTTTTCAACGTAATTACAGCATATCCCGCATAAACCATAGATAAGAAAATAATAGGCGTAAAAATATATTCTAATTTGAATTTTTTATCCACATAAACATCCATAAAGCACAAATCGAATATATCAGTGTAATTTAATACTCCCTGTGGTGGTAAATTCTTAACAAGATCGATATAATATGATGCAAACTTGGAACCTTCTGGCTTAATCTTATTCCCTTCAAGTATTCCAAAACTTTGTAACATTAAAGTAGAAAGGTTATCTTTACGTCCCGCAAAATAATCAAATGCCTTTCTTACATTCTCTGCCATATTATTACGAGTAATTTTTGTCTGCATTATAGGATATTCAGGATATTTTTTATTAAAATATTCGTCAAGACATAAGGATGCAACAAGATCAATTGTATCTTTAAAAGTAAAATCCTTGTTATATCTATTTTTCAAAACTTCAATAAGTTTGTTCTTCTGATTTTTATACATTACATCAAAGCAAGTATTTTTATTCTCATTTAAATATTTAATCAATCTCTTACGAAGTAGTCCACCTTTATTAAAATATGCTTCTTTATCTTTGCCTTCACTTATATTAGCCAACTCATTAGTAGCAGCATAAAGTCCAATTATATCTTTAAACTCATCATTTGATTTAAAATAAAAATATACTTCATCATCTAAATGTTCTATAGTTGCATCTGCTGATTCATAAGGTGGCATTATATGAATATAGAAATCTCTTTCAGGCTGAGCTGTGCTACGTTCACCTGGTAATCCCATAAATAAATAACCTTCACGAAACATATTATGAGAATACCAATTTAAATCATACTCATAAATACGAAAATTTGTTACATATTCTTTTGCATCCCATTCAAGGCATTTATAAATAATATCATAGAAATATCGGTTTAACTCAGATGGTGCTATAAATGAAGCCTTCTGTTTTATTTTTTCATCATAATCAACCACTTTATCTACATCAATATAATACTGATTATTGGCATCATTGAAAATTATAAATTGACCAGAAACAGTTTTCATTATTTCTTTCAAAGTACTCTTTACAACGGATAATAAGAAATCAGCATCATGTTCTGGCATAGGTAAAAACAAACATAAATCATCTTTTAAATTTTCAGCAGATAATCCAAATTGAACATCCAATCCACTTGTTGTCAATCTATGAACACTCAAAGCATATATAATTTTTATTGCAAGTGGTTTATATATAGGTTTAGTAAAAGATCTGTTAATTATTTCTTCAAGTTGGCTACTAGCAGAAAGAACACGACTAATAGTAGGGTCACTACGTAATATTCCGTTAGCTTTTATTGCAGGCCAATAGTCATCAAATGATATAATACCTGGTTCATTATTTGGCACATCTTTATCAAAGATATCTCTTATCGTTGTAGAAATATTTTTCAATATATGTCTATTTTCAATCAAATAAAGTTTATTAAACACCTCTATATAAGAAGGATGAATTGGAAATAAGTCTACAAAATCATCCATCTTAGAAGACATTCCTGTATAAAGGTTACTAAATTTTTCAAGGTGTTTTCTAATAAGTGCCTTTTGTTCTGGTGATTTTTTCAAAATACGTTCAGAAACGACATATGATGTATCTTCTTTTGTAATAATAACTTGTGTGAAACGATCTGCAACTTTCTTTAATGTATCAGAAACAAAACCAAATTTTGGATTGTCAAATATTTTTTCTTGTACTCCAAAAATCACACGTAATTTTGACTTAGAACACATTTCTCCCAAAGCACGGAAAAACTCAAGATCAAGAATTATTTGTCTTTCATCACGAGATGTTAAATAAGATAAAAATTCATCTACAACAATAAGATATCCCTTGTCTGGATATTTAGTTTCAAATGCTATCATCATATCTTTTATAAGTTTTTTATTATCTCTTACTGTTGAAAAATCTGGTGTTTCATAATCAATACCTCGATCATTAAAATCATCTTGTATGTAACCAAATAAAATATCACGCAAAGGCATAGTAACCCCACCTATTTCAATACGAAGAACCTCGAACTTTCCAGCAATACACTTCATATTCTCTGCAAATGTTTTATTTTCTAAGTACTTCAAATTTTCTGAATTCACTGCAATAGAGGAAATTACAGACATTAAATGTGATTTACCTGTTCCATAGTTACCTACAACAAGTACCCCCTTATTATCTACAACTTCATCCATTTGAAGCTGATCAATCATTGGTGCCTTTAAATTTTCAGCCATTTTTTCAGACATCACATAAGTTTGAATTAATTTTTTTGCCTCTTCTTGTTTGCTTGATTCAACCAATTGAATTGTAGATTCTATAGGTTGAAAACTAATTAACTCTGAATACCTCATATATATTCCCTCCTAAATAATGCACGTTATGTCATAATCACAAATATTGTAAACTTTATAATC